>JAJRSV010000360.1 GCA_024278655.1 Bacteroidota bacterium
CAGCCGCCATTGGCGCGTAAAAAGCACCGATGTTAATTCCCATATAAAAAATATTATAGCCGGCATCTTTCAGCGAACTTTGAGAGTGTCCGTACATATTGCCCACAAGCACCGATATGTTTGCTTTGAAAAGTCCGTTGCCTATGCAAACAATAGTAAGAGCGATGTACAACATTGTAGGAGTATCGGTTGGAATTGCCATAGCAGCGTAACCAACAGCAAGGGTTATTGCACCAAGCACAATGGTTTTACCGTAACCAAGCAGGTTATCGGCTATCCATCCGCCCACAATCGGTGTAAAGTAAACACCTGCAAGAAAAATTCCGTAAACGTTGGTAGCCGTTGCCGCATCCCACGCAAAATTTTCCTGCATATAATAAACGAAGATTGCGAGCATAGTGTAAAAACCGAAACGCTCCCACATCTCGGTAAAGAACAGCACATATAATCCCCGCGGATGTCCTTTAAACATTAAACCTCCTGAATAGTTGGTAATTGATTATTGGATTGAAAAGGTTTTGTGCCGGTAATGTTCCGGTTGGATTTTCATCGTTGGAATTAGTACGGGTCGAAAGATATTTTATCATAAAAATATTTTATTTATAATTACATTGAATTATATGCATAAAAGGAAATTAAGAAGTTTTTTAAATAATAACCAATAAATATTTAACCGCTTCTTAAATTTTTAGTTATTTATAATTAATATCCTGTTATGATTTGGCAGAAAATAACAAATAACAAATCCCAAAATTCAAATAATATTCAAATTCAAAATATCAATGTTCAAAATAGTTTGGAATTTAGTAATTGAAATTTGAAATTTATTTGGAATTTGTTTTTTAAAACTTGTCTTTTCCGGTTTATACGGGTCAGGGTTTATTTTAATTAAAAATAAATGGATGGTAATGAGTAAATGTTATCGAGAAGAAAATTTATTAAACTAACCGGTATTGCCGGACTTTCCGCTGCGAGCGGTTTCGGCTTCGGCAGAATATTAAAAGGAGACAGTCAGTACAGGTTTGCGTTGTACGGATATTTGCCGGATGACAAATCAATTATTTTAAAAACAGCACGATTATTTTTTCATTCTTTAAAAATTAATTCAGAAATGCCGGTTTTTGCCGATATAAGAAATAATGAAATTATTAAAGGTTTCTCGAGGGTAATAAATTTCAACTCAATCTTAAAAAACAGAACTGTAATAATAAAACTGGAAATGTTAAAGCACAATGTTAATGCCGACCTGGTGATAAGCGATAATATAAATCCGGTTTACCCGATAGAAAAAGATTTTAACAACAATTTTCTTCCGCTGCGTAATACTTTAAGCGGATTAAAAGCCGGTTGCTTTTTCGCAATGGAATATTTTGAACAAGATAATATTACAGCGTTGTTAAACAACCGGAAAAAATATGTGGTAATTGAATCGGATAACGGAATAGTCGATAGAATTCCGATTAATAAAAATTATAACGGCATTCATGTAAACGGACCGCAGGGGAAAACAGTGTTTCGGATAAACAATGAAAGCGTAAAAGTAACTCATGCTTCGTGCAGACATAAAATATGTGAGGGAATGGGGTACGCATTCAAAACCGGAGATGTAATTGCCTGCGCACCTAACAGAGTGCTCATTCGAATAGAAGAGTCTTAATGTTCACATCAAATATATTCGACTAATAATGAAAAGAACTTTTTTATACGTTCTGGTGGCTGGTGCCATGTTTGTAATCGGGTTTTTCCTTTCACGAATAGATTACGGCGAGATACAGGAATTCAAACGTGTTCGTTTCTTACTTGGTACCGTTGTCGAAATACATGTGAAAGACCGCGACCGGAAAAAAGCCGAAGAGGCAATTCTGCAGGCGTTTAACGAGATTGAAAGAGTCGAACATCTCTTTTCAACTTTTGACCCCGAAAGTCCCGTAAGCAAAATAAACTCGGGAGACAAAAAATTAATTGTAGTCGATCCTGAGATTTACCGCGTAATGGAAATCTCCGATTCGCTGTGGCGTTTATCCCACGGAGCGTTTGATGCGGCGCTGAATAACCTGATTGATTTGTGGGGATTCGACAGCGAACACCCATCACTTCCGCCCGGAACAAAAATTAAAGAAGCCCTTGAACAAAGCGGTTGGGATAATATAATTCTTATCGGGAACAACTCTTTTATTAGAAGCAAAGAAGTCGGGTTAAACTTCAGCAGTATTGCAAAAGGTTATGCGGTTGATAAAGCAATAGAAGTGTTGGGCAAATACGGCATCACCGATGCACTCGTAAATGCCGGCGGCGATGTTAAAACAATCGGTTATAACTGGACTGTGGGCATCCAGCACCCGCGAAATCCGAAAGGACTGATTGCCAAAATAAAACCCGACGGTCTTGCAGTAGGTACATCGGGTGATTACGAAAAATTTTTCACAGTAAACGGAAAGCGATATAATCATCTCCTCAATCCCAAAACCGGCTATCCATCCGATTCGCTTATGAGCGTAACCGTTTTATGTAAGGACTGCACAACCGCCGATGCACTTGCAACAACAGTTTTTGTGCTGGGTCCGTATGAAGGAATGAAGTTAATCGAAAAGCTGCCCGGTGCCGAAGGTATGATAATGAATAAAGAGGGTGAGATTATCTATTCGAAAAACTTCCGAAGTTTTATTTCTTCGGATGAACAAGATTAATCTTGCTATTATAAGTTTGCTTTCTTACTTTTGAACCAATGAATTTAAGCTTTAGAACATATTACTACTATTACTATCCGAACACACCCGGTCGGAACGGTAGTATTATGTTCTGAATAAAGTAAAGATTATTAACATAACAAGCCCGGTTCCGACAACAGGAGCCGGGCTTTTTTAGTTTAAACACAGAAAGGCATTATGGTAGTTAAAGAGGCTGAAAGATTAAACCAGGTTGAGGAGTATTACTTCTCTAAAAAATTAATTGAGATTGCCCGGATGAATAAAAGCGGAATCGAGGTAATCAATCTCGGTATCGGAAACCCCGACCTCCCTCCGTCCCGGAACACTATCGATGCACTTATCGAATCGGCTAACCAGCCGGGTAATCACGGTTATCAGAGTTATAAATCAACGCCGGAGCTGCGCAAGGCAATTGCCGAATACTACGCAAAGTATTATGGAACTAATCTAAATCCTGAAACAGAGATACTTCCGCTTATCGGTTCGAAGGAAGGAATAATGCATATATCAACTGCATTTGTAAACCCCGGCGATGTGGTGCTGGTTCCGAATCCCGGTTACCCGGTTTATTCGGCAGCAGCGAAAATGACGGGCGCAGTTGTAAGCTGTTACGATTTAACCGGAGAGAATAACTGGCAGATAAACATAGAAGAGTTAAAAAGCAGGGATTTATCGAAAGTAAAAATTATGTGGATTAACTATCCGCATATGCCCACAGG
>JAJRSV010000361.1 GCA_024278655.1 Bacteroidota bacterium
CCGACAATTTTAAAGTAAGTTCTTTTTTTGTACCGTCTGTATTTTCCGCTTCACCTGTTAGCTTGCCTCCCTGCCATCTGACTGTAACATCGAACGATACGGTAGGCGAAAGGAAGTGGGCAACGCCTATACCTAAATTGTACGCAATTCCATCGGCAGAGCTAATCGATTTTGTATCGGCTGCAATATCGTCTTTAAATTCAACTACGTTTTTATAATTACCATATCCGGCGGAAATATCCGGGAACAACACCCAGTTGCTGCTACCGCTTAGCAAATAGTACCGGAACCACAAACCGATAAAATATAATCTCCTTTTCTGATAATTACTCTGGTTCGAAGGATTATCCGTTGGCGTAATTGTTCTGTTGCGCTCATCCCATTGAATATCGAAACCGAATGCAACATTCTTTTCAACAATCTTACCGTTTCTCGAATCAAGAACAAAGCGGAAACCGTCAATATCGGAAATACCCGCATCGCCCAAATCTTCCTGAAAGTTATCCCAGCCGAGTATTCCCGCAAGCCCGCCGGTCCATCCGCCTTTCATTAAAGCTCTTTCGGAATTACTCTGTGCGTTTGCAATAACCGGTATCAAAATAAAAAACAGGAATATCCGGAATACATTTTTTGCTTTCAACATAACCCTGCAAAATCTTTTTAATTAAACAGATAATTTAATCCGCCCATAACCGACCAGTATTGATCGGTGGCTAAAATACTTGATGAGCCGGTAGGTGCAAAGCTGTAAATATTTGTGCTTGAAACTATGTGATATCTACCCGCGATATCCAGTTCAACTGAAGACGAGACCTGAAAAGTCAATCCTAATCCCAAATTAATTCCGGTAGCCGTATTTGAACTTTTGCCTGAAAACTGTGAAACAACGGTATCGTCTTGGGTTACCGAACCTGAAACTTCGGACTTGATAAAATAAAATCCGAACTCTACAAGCGCGTATAAATTCATTCCGCCTCTCGATGCAAACCATCGTGCCTGTAGTAATACCGGAATCACTCTTACCGGTGCATCAAGATTCAAAGTGCCCTCGCCGCCAATCTTTTCGTACTCCTGCTGAACCGCTGCATTATCAACTTCCCAGCGCGTATAGCCGACAGTTAATGCAAAACGTGTGCTGAATTTAAAATCGAACATAATACCTGCGGCACCACCGTAACCGTTGTTGTAAAAGTCATCGAAATTACCGGAGGGATACGCCGAACCTCCGTAAGCGGTTATTCCGAAGTTAGAATAATCCTGCGCAAAAAGCACCGAAGAGGTAATTATCAATATGTAAATTAGTTTCTTCATAAATACACCCGATAAAGATGATTACAATTTACCCAATAATACCATTATAGCTGCTCTTAATGCAAATGTGCTTAAATTATCCTGAACATATTGATAAGCACCCGTAATTTCGAACACCGAAGCATCGGCAAGCTTTACTCTGTAACCCAAGCCAACACCTGTGCTGTATTTTGATTTATATTCGGTTGAAAGATTTTCACCCAGATAAACGTCGGCGGTTATACGCATAAAATTAACACCCGCTTCAAATGTGCCGAAGGTTGACTGATTAAAATAATATCTTACGCCGGCAATAACGGGGATGGATTCCAATGAAAAGTCATAAGTCTTACCGTCGAGTGCAATTCTCGGTAATTCGCTGTTGTAGGAAAAATAGTATCCTGCCAGAGTAACCGAGATTTTATCGCTGAACTGATATTCGGTGTTTAAAGACCAGCCGCCCGTGGTTTTAACATACTGGTTTAAGTCCCCGGTTGGAAAGCTTAGAACAAAAGAAGCACCAACATTAAAAGTGTTTTGAGGAAAGTTAAGTACCGATATAAAAAATACTAAAAAAGAAATGGTAATGAATTGTTTCATAAAGATTTAATAGGATTGTATGATAATCATTTTGATAATTATAAAAATATTTAATTTCTCTATGAAATCAAATTTAGCGGCAGGTTACTTTAAAAGGAGCATCTTTTTTATTGCTGAAAATTCCCCGGCGTATAATCTGTAGAAATAAACTCCGCTCGGCAGTCCGGCAGCGTTGAATTTAACTTCGTAATCACCCGGTGTAAGCTGCTTGTTGATTAGCGTTGCCACTTCTTTTCCTAAAATATCATATACTTTTAATTGTGCGAACTTTAATAATGAAGCTCCTGCAGTCTGGATTGTAAATTTAATTTTAGTCGATGGATTAAACGGATTAGGATAGTTTTGATATAAAACAAAATTGTTTGCTATTACATCATCTTCAACCGAAGTAATGTTCATCCTGTAAAGCGAAACCTCACCGCCGTCCGGAATTATATCTGCCAAAACCACTCTGCCCGAATCATTAGTGAAAGCGGTAAGAGTATCCACCCTGTCTCCCTGAAGCAACAAAGCATAATTCCAGTTACCGGGCACCTTGATGAAAACGGTTAAAGGGTAATTGTAAATTTCATCGTTTAGATTATCAGTTAAACGCAGGTTTATACTGTTCTCATCGGCGGCTAAAACTTCGTAAGAGTACGAATCCCTTTCGCGAATGTATTTGGTAATATTACCTAATGTTTCAATCCAAAGCTTTTGTTCATCCGATTTTAATTTCAGCCACGAACACAAACCGGTAAACCATTCATTGGAATAAGGATATCGAGTTGGTGTGTTTTGGATAGAGTCGAACGGAACAACTTCGTGCCCTAACAACGTGCTCCATTTACCGGTACTTATTAACGAATCAATCCAGTTTTGCAGCTCCGTTAATTCATCGAGGTCGTCTTCTGGTGAATTACGCGGTTCATCGAAAATTACTTCCATTGCACTCAACGAATACCATTGCTCAAAGCCTGGTGATGCGGGGTTAATCGTATCTCCGTTGGCTCTTGCAGATTCATAAACAAGCGAAGTTAAAGAATCGACTAACCGGTTATGTTCGGCGAAAGGATAAGCAAACGTTATACATTCCTGATTGGTAATTCTGTTATCAATTTTTGCTTTTGAAAAATAAAGCTCGTAAAGTATTGTTCCCGGTGTAAGCGTATCGCCTGCCTCTAACTCCGTCATATGCGGATGAGTTAACGAATGCGAACCGATTTCGTGTCCTTCCAGCGACATTGCCTGGAACATCGCCCATGTACCGTACCGCCAGATTCCGGGAAGACTGTCGGTTAAAAAATCGGGCATTACATAGAAAGATGCCTTTAATCCGAACTGGTTCAATATCGGTCTTGCGTTCTCAAATTGGGATAAGTAGCCGTCATCAAACGTTATTGCTAATGCAGCTTTCTTATCGCCTTTCCACTTTGCCGCCCATAAATCGCCCGGACCACCGGTTACCTGCGCGCTCAAATCAATTACCGAAAATAACACTGCGGCAACAATTATGAGTAAAAACGCAGATTGATGATTTATGCTTCCGGTATTTCTATTATTTTGATTGAGCATAATATTCTTTACTAAATCCCGGCGGAGTAAACGATAGTTAATGTAAAAACAATTTAATCTGTACAGTGCACAACTTTCATTCCACTACAGGTAAATTATTTTCTGCCGGGGTTTGAGAGGTATTTCCCCACAAGCATTGCTACCAATATGGTTAAGTACAATTGCCCGCCTATGCTTACAATCAGCGTTGCTGACTTGGCAATAGGAATAGCCGGAGTTATGTCGCCGTAGCCCAATGTGGTCATCGTTACAAAACTGAAGTACAAATAATCGCTGAAAGCAGGAACAAAGGATTCGGGAAATTTTAATGCGTGAAGTCCGTTAAAAAATTCGATAGATACGTGATCGATTAAGTCGAAGTTGAGTGCTGCAATTATACCCATCAGTAAGTAGCTGTTAATTGCGTTTAAGATGATGGAGGGTTTTACATCCTTTTCTTTGGCAACATGAGCTATCATTGAAAACGTTATAGTAATAGTAAAAACGAATATACTTAAGTTCGAAAGCATCCTTATTAACGGTTCACCGAAAAAATAAGCAAGCCACATAAGTATTAGAGCCAGCAGACTTAAAGAGATAAGCCGGTGAAGATTCTTTCTTTTAAAATTCAAAGATGATATTGAAGAAACAATTATAAGCGAAAGAAGTATTTGACTCGATAACAATTGAAATTTTACCGAAGAAAAAACCGGTGCAAAAATTATTAATAATATCAAACACGTTAATAATACTATGTTATTACGGGCAAGTTTCTCCTCATCCAGTTCATAATAATGATGAAATATTCTTATCGAACCGAACCGGCTTTTCTTTTCCGTTATATTCTTTTCTTTAAAGCCATCTTCCATTTAACACTCAGAGAAAATTAAAACCTGTAATCTATACCCGCCATAATAGTAATAAAGTTCAATGTGCCCTTAATACCGTAAATAGTAGTGGGGTCTTCGGGATCATAAATTTCATCGGGATTGTTAATAGTAAACGCATTTGTCATTACGTTATACTTGGAATTAAACTCTACGTACCAATGTTTGCTTAAACGGACGATATATCCCAGTCCCAGCGAAAGAGTAGATTCCGTTCCGGTCGTTACCTGTTCCGGAATCGGGAAGTGAGGAATATCGGCACCCGGTATTGTATTTATTACTATGCCTTCCAGTCTGAATTTATATAAGTAACCACCGAAATCGACCGATAAAAATGCACGGCTCTTCCCTTTCGAAAAATAATACCTGGCACCTATTAAAATAGGAATAACCCTGAAAGACGAATTTATATCGAACTTTCTGTTTAACCCCTTGTTCTCTGCATTTGTGTTTACTGCTTCTTCGTCAACAGTCCACCTGTCGTAAGCCACGGTTAATACAAGAAGAAAATTGTTGCTTACATTGTAAATAAATTGGGCGTTACCGCCGTAACCTGTCTGATAAAACTTTGTAAATTCGCCGATTGGTATACTTGCACCTGCGTTTGCACCTAATTCGAATTTACTTTGAGCCAATAGCGGAATACTTGTTAACAGGATTAAAATAGTAATAAATGTTCGTTTCATGTCATACTCCGGATTATGTAATATTCTGATATGCAACAATATCTTTAATTTCTAATAATTTCAAATATATATAAATGTTTAATCATTAACCCTGCAATTTACTCTTCCCTTTTCCCCACCCGGTGAATTATTTTAATGACTTTTCAACC
Organism: Bacteroidota bacterium; assembly: GCA_024278655.1. GTDB lineage: Bacteria > Bacteroidota > Ignavibacteria > Ignavibacteriales > Ignavibacteriaceae > BMS3ABIN03. Next base: position 5,146 of record JAJRSV010000361.1, read on the forward strand.
GCGCAAAAGTGATTTAAGTGAGCAGACTGTCAGAGGGTTTGAAAATTGAAAAAAATATTTTATTTTTCGAATGGTCAGTCGAAATTCGAATGAACGGTCGATAAAATGAATAAAACAGGAAGAAAAGAAAGACAAAGAGAGGAAAGAAAAGAGCTGATACTTAACGCAGCATTAAACTCGCTTGCCAAGTACGGCTACCACGGTACAAGTATGGATATTATAGCGTCGGAAGCCGACCTCGGTAAATCGACTATTTATTACTACTTCAAAACAAAGGACGAGATATTAACCGCAATACTCGAAAGAGGTTTTCTGATATTTTTCGGGTTTTTAGAGGAGGAATGGTCTCGGCTGGATGATCCGTTGAAAAAGCTGCAAAAGGTAAGCGATGCGGCGGTTAAATTCTTTTCGGGCAATCCCGATTACTTTAAGCTCTACAATTATATAAATGCTCATCCCCAGCTTCGGAAAAAATCATTCGGAAAATTGAATTCAACAATAAAAAAGAAAATAGGAAAGTTTGAAGAGTTGTTTAACGAAGCGAAAAAGCAAAAGCTGATACGCAATATCCCCTCTTCCGATTTAGTGGAACTTTTCGGTTACCTGATAATGGGAATCGGTGTGTTTGCATGGAGTACGAACACTAAAGCCAAATTAAAAAAGAAAGCAAAATTAATTAACCAAATATTTTTCGAAGGAATTTCAAAATAGTTATAAGGGGTTAATCGAATGATAAGATTAACAAAGTTCGTTATCAAACATAACTGGTTAACGATTGCGGCAATTTTATTAGTTACAGTTTTTTTCGGTTACAGTATTAAGAGTATTAAAGTAGATCCCGATATCACCTCTTCCCTTCCCCAACATATTCCGGCAAAACTTTTTTACGATAAGATGAATAAAATTTTTCCGAGTAAGGATTTTATACTCATTGCACTTGAATCCGATTCTGTCTTCTCGCTGGATGTAGTAAAGGAAATATTCGACCTGACAAAAAAACTTGAACAGTTTCCGGATGTTTATTCCGTAATGAGTCCAACCAATGTTAAGCTGATTACGGGCAGCGACGAAGGGATGATTGTAAAAGAAATACTGAGCGAAGCACCCACAACCGAAAAGGAGGTTAACGAGTACAGACAAAAACTGTTACACAGCGAGCTTCCGATTGATAACCTTATCGCTAAAGACCGGAAGATGGCTGGAATAATGGTGTTCCTTAAAAATACTGTTAAACCCGAAGACGGTGCCGATAAGATTTTAAAGTTTATCAATTCGTACAACTCCCCTGTTCCCATTTATGTAACGGGTAAACCGGTTTTAACTTATTATCTCGGGCGTGGAATGGCAAGGGATATGGGTTTGTTGTTCCCACTCGTAATTGTATTGATAATTGTGATTTTGTGGATAAGCTTCCGAAGCTTCAGGGGTGTGCTGCTTCCGCTTTCGGTAGTTGTTATAAGTAATATTTGGACCATCGGTGCGATGGCGATTTTGGGAGTTCCCATTTCACATTCAACAAACATTTTGCCGATTCTTTTGGCTTCGGTTGCGGTAGCAGACGGTATTCATATTATTAACAGGTATTACGATTTTGCAAGAACGGGACTAAGTGTTAAAGATTCGATTATTTCGGCTATGGAAGAACTGAATTCCCCGGTTATTCTTACTTCGGTTACTTCCGCATTCGGTTTTCTTGCATTAAACTCTTCCGATGTCGGCTCTGTCGGTGAACTGGGTGTATTTACCGCATTAGGAATTCTGGCTGCAATGGTATTCTCGCTTACGTTTATACCGGCTTCACTTTCGCTTATGAAAACGCCCAAAAGAATATTGCGCAAAACCGAGCATGGCTTATTAACAAAGTTAGCAATCAAATACGGAGATTTTCTTATTAACAAACGGAAGCATTTGGTTGGCTTCATCCTGTTAATAATTTTGTTTTCCGCTATCGGGATACCATTAATTAATATTGAAAACAACAGCATCGATAACTTCCCCGACGATCATCCGGCTAAAGTAGCTTACCTGCATATCAACAAGCACTTTGCCGGAACCACATACCTTAGCATAATTTTCGAAGGCGATGAACCGGATGCAATAAAAGATCCCAAGGTTCTGCGCGATATGTTAAAGCTGGAATCTTACCTCAAAACTCTTCCTCACATAGGTGCAACATTATCTTTGGCTGACTTTATTAAAAGAATTAATAAAGTGATGCATGCAGAATCGGAAGAGTACAATGTTATTCCCCCCGATACGGTAATTGAAACCGGCTACGACTGGGTTGAAGAAAACGGGCAGTGGAAAGAGGTGCCGGTTACTTTTAAGACATCCGGTAAAAATTTGATTGCACAATATCTGCAATTGTACGAAATGTCGGGTAAACCGGGCGACTTTTCGAACCTGGTTGATTACAACTACCAGAC
>JAJRSV010000362.1 GCA_024278655.1 Bacteroidota bacterium
GATTAAAAACAATCCGAAGATTTTTGTCGGTTACAGCGATATAACAGCTCTGCAAATGGCGATTCTTGAAAAAACCGGGCTTGTTACTTTTGCCGGACCGATGCTTGCAAGCGACCTTGTTACAGAATCCGGTTCCTTCACACAGGAGTTTTTCTGGCGCATCATTACTTCGAATAAGAAAATTGGCAGACTCGAGTTTGAAGACGGAAAGCTGCCGGCTATTTCGAAAGGCAATGCAACAGGAAGGATTATTGGCGGCAACCTTGCCGTTTTTGCAAGCTTAATCGGTACGGAATATTTCCCCAATCCGAAAGACAGAATTTTACTGCTCGAAGATGTTGACGAAAAACCTTATCGTGTTGATAGAATGTTAAATCAATTAAGACTTGTAAAAGTTTTTAAACGTATTAAGGGAATAATACTCGGCAGGTTCGTGGATTGTTACGAGCACGATCCGTCGAAAAAAACTCTAACCCTCGGCGAAGTGATGGAAGATTATCTTAAAGGATTGAAAATGCCGATAGTTTATACTTTCCCTCACGGACATATTAAAAATAAACTAACCGTTCCGTTCGGAATAAATGTAAAGCTGAATGCCTCACGCGGCTTTGTTGAATACACTGAGAACGCAGTCAGGTAATCGAACCTTTATCGACCGGAAAGTTAAGAAAAGTAAAAAAGTCTTTTCGGAAATCATCTTCCGCCCATCGTGCCTTCTGCAGGTTTGTAAAAATCCCGAAGACAGAAGAACCGGTGCCCGTCATCATTGCAAGCTCTGCTCCCGAATCGATTAGCTTATCGCGAATCTCTTTTATAACCGGGTAGTTATTAAAAGCAAAATCCTCAAAATCATTTTTAGCGAATTTAATTAAGTCTTCCAGCGAAATTGATTTTTTATTAGTTAACAACCTTAAACTTTTTTCGGGAACTCCGGGTGTTATTTTTTCGAATGCTTCCTTTGTTGAAATGTGAATGCCGGGATAAACAATTAGTATCGGGTAGCTTATTGAGAGTGGAACGCGTGTAATTATTTCGCCGCGCGATTCGGCAAAGCAGGGAACCGGGTTTAAGAAAAATGGTACATCCGAACCTAACTTTAACGCCGTCTCTGCAAGGTCGTTATATTCTAATTTAAGACTAAACAGTTGATTCAACGCTTTTAAAGTTGTCGCAGCATTCGAACTGCCGCCGCCCAACCCTGCCCCCATCGGAATATTTTTCTCGATGTAAATGTTAACATTCAGTATTTTCCCGGTTTTCTCTTCGAGCAATTCTTTAGCTCTTGTTATCAAGTTATCTTTTAGCGAAACTAACTCTTCAGAGTTCGAATCAATTGCGAATGAATCGGATTTCCCGAATGTTATTCTGTCGGATAACAGAAGAGGATAGAAGATTGTTTCGAGATTGTGAAAACCATCTTCGCGCTTGCTTACAACGTTAAGCCCGATATTAATTTTCGCAGGCGATTCAACCGTTATACTTTTCATCCAAAACTCTCTTTATTGCTTTTATATGTTCGGGTGATGAGCCGCAGCAGGAACCGATAAAAGACGGCTGCCATTGCAGATAGTTTTTAACAACCCCGGCGTAAAATTCGGGTGAAACACCGCAGGAAATATCTGCATCAGTCGGTTTCCCCGAACCGCAGTTCAAGTAAAATCCCCAGTTCGATTTTATATTAACGGATTTAAAAACCTTACTGAAATCATTTAATGTAATGCAGTTGATTCCAACAGCAAGCGGCTCGTGCTCCCAAATAAATTTTAATGCTTTACTTAATGATTCACCGGAAAGTAGTTTTAAGTTTTCATCTAAATACAAACTCATTACATAAGGTATCTTGTTCCTGCTGCAATGTTTGCAGATTATTTCAATTTCATCAAAGTGGCTATGTGTTTCGTTCAGGATGAAATCAACTCCGCTATCTATAAGTAAATCAATATGGTTACGATGATTAAGCTGAAGTTCTCTCTTCGATATAGTCCTCTGTTTCTGGTAACAGTCTTCAGCCGGTGCATTCGAGCCGGCTATAAAAACCGGCATATCACCTACTGCTGTTTTTGCTAATTTAACTGCTTTTTTCACATATTTAGAATAATTCGAAATGCCTTTCTGCTTAAGGGAATATGGATTTGTCCTGAATGTATTAGTAGTAATGATATCTGCTCCGGCTGATATGTAATCCCTGTGGATTTTGATGATTATTTCAGGATTTTTTTGATTTACACGTGTCATCCAGATATCATCATCAGCTTCAAAGCCCATTTGCTGGAGCAAGCTGCCCATTGCTCCGTCAAGTATCAACGGACGCTTGATACGCTTTGCAAACGAGAAAGGATTTATATTGAATGTACTCATTTTTTGGCGGTTACACTTTCGTAATATTTATCGGTTTCAGCAATAATCCTGTCAAGGTCAATCATCTGAATACATTCGAGATTATATGGACAAACCTTTTTCCAGCATGGCGAACAGAATAAGTCTTCCGGATAGAGTTTGATTCCTCTGTCGTACAAATCTATTTCAGTCCAGCAGCTAACACCAAACCAGGCAATTACAAACTTCTTAAGTGCAATTGCCAAATGCATTCCGAAGCTGTCGCCCGTTATTACCACATCTGCTATGCTTTCGTAGCAGGCACCTTTTCGTACACCTTCGGTTGTAGGCGTGTTTATTATTTTATCTTTGAAATGCGAATATATCTGTTCATTTCGATCCGTATCTTCCGGTCCGCCGAACAGTGCGATTTTATATTTATTCTTCTCTAAAAATTTCTCAATTAAATAGATGTGCTGTTCTATTGTCATCTTTTTATTCGGGTACAGTTCCGAACATCCTGTATTGAATCCAACTACAAAATCATTTTCATTAATTCCGACAGAGCGTTTATATTCTTCAACAAAGCGCTTTTCGTCTTCAGTTAGATTAAAAACATATTCATCACGGTTGTAATCGAGTTCAAATGTTTCTGCAAGATAATCCTGTCCGGTTCTTTTATTTACTTTGAATTTTAAATGGTCATCCATACCGAGATTGTAATTGTAATATGCACCTTCATTAACGGGAATGATTTTCCCGTCGTCGTTCAATCCGAAGCCGAGTTTATGTTCCGCATCAACCGCATTTAATAAAGCACAGGACCTTTGTGACTTATCAACATTCATTACGTAATGAAATTTCATTTCGCTCAATATTGAAATCGATTCGGCATTGTATTCAAACACTTTGTCGATGTATTGATTGCTGTGTAAAAGGGGAGCGGCTACTTTAAGTGTAATCCAGTAAATCGTCGATTCGGGAAATTTCCTTTTGAGCGCAGGAAGCTGTGCGGTAGTCATAAGCACGTCACCCATAGCATCGAGATTGATGATAAGAATTTTTGTGCCGATTGCAATGTTATCCTTGCAGCCGTCTTCCCAGCAGTTGTGATCGGGATAGCACGGTTTATATCCCGTAAATCTTTTACACGAAGGAATTTCTTTACTCATTCAAATGTCTCTCTAAAAAAGGAATAAATTTATTTTTTACTTCTTCAAAAGTAACATTTTTTAGTGTCGGTTCTTCGGTAATTATGCAATCAAAATCTGTGTTGTAGGGACTCCAGATCATATCTTCGGTTTTATACTTCACATAAAGTCCGAATACTGGTATGCGGTTAATCGATGCAATATGAACAACGGAAGTATCGGGAGTAAACAGCATACTTAATTTTAAAATACCGGCAGCAAAAATATCAAAATCTTCCGATACGGGATAGATAAATTTTTCATCAGCATTTTTTTTTGCTTCGTCAAGTTTTTCTTTTGTTGTGAAAATAATGTGGTTAATATCGTAACTGTTTAATAAGCTGATCAGCATTCTGAAATTTTCGGTTCCCCAATAGCGTGCATCGCTTCCCGCAGTAATGTTTATTCCGAGTGTGAATTTGTTGTCCGGATTTATTTTCGAAAAAACATCTTCGGCAAAATTAATTGATCCGGGTTTCGGTTGATAACAAATTTTTATTTTCGGGCTTTCTGTTTTTAATCCGAACAGCTTTCCCAATTCCATCACACGTTCTATAATATGATGCTTCGATGAATCTATTCTTTCGGCAGTCTGCGTATAAATTTTGTAGTTCGATTTTTTTAATCCGAATTTATTCTGAACCTTTGCTTTCATCACTAATAGACTCACAGTGGTAGAAACATCATCGTGCAGGTCAACAATTGTATCAATACCTTTCGCAGTTATCAAATCGTTTATTGCGAATGAACCTTTCCTGTAAATTATTACTTTGTCGATGGCAGGACAGCGTTCAAATATAAAATGATTTTTCTTATCGGCTAAAATATAAATTTTGCAGCCAAGCTGTTCTTTAATCTCTTTTAACAGCGGCGTTGTAACCAAAGCATCACCTATTCTGTTAAGCCGGATAAACAAAATCTTCGAGTTCCTGTTAAATGTTGGTTCGCCCTCCGGCTTTTTCGGAGAGTGGAAGAAGATAAACAGGCGAAGCAAAAGCTTTCGTAACAATATTTCAAGCTTTTTCATTTAACAGCTTCCCGGTTTTTGTTAAGATTTCATCAACAGGCAGTTGCGTCATGCATTCGTGATTATAAGGACAAACAAGTTTGTTGCAGATAATACAGTGCAAATCACTTTTGATAACGTAATCGGAATTACCGGAGTAGGGTCCGTGCTTTTGCGGATCCGTCGGACCGAACAAACCGAGCACCGGAACATTTAATGCTGCTGCAATGTGCATCGGACCGGAATCGTTGGCAATTACCATTTTGCATTTGCTTATGAATGCCGCCAATTCATCAACGGTTGAAGGCGGAATTAATGTTGTGATTTCCGGAAGATTGTTATGAATATAGTTTGCATCTTCTTCATCACCCGGTCCCCAGAGAATAATAAAATGAGAGTTGAATTTGTTTTTCACTTCTTTAATTATTTCTATCCACTTTTCTTTGTCGCATCTTTTCGATGCCCAGCCGCCGGAAGGAATTATTCCTACTACTGTTTTTTCGCCGACAGTTTTATCGAAGAAACTATCTGCTTTCTCTTTTGCTTCACTGCTGAAGTAATAGCTGATTTCTTTCGATGTAATCGGTATATCCAAAGCTTTTAACAATTCCAGGTTATGTTCGGCTGAGTGAAGGTTGCCGCGTCCCGAATCAACTTTAATATTGTATGCATATCGTCTGCCTTTGTAGCCGTAACCTATTTTAAATTTCGCTCCCGAAAGAAATGTAATCTGTGCCGTTCTCGGATTCGAGTAAAGGTCGAATAAAATGTCGTATTTTTCCTTTCTTAACCTATTTGCAACATTTAAAACGAACTCCGATTTTCTCATCGTTATAACTTTATCAACCAAAGGATTATTCTCAACCGAATCCTTTGCAAATTCTTCAACAAGATAATGGATTTCAGCAGAAGGGAAGTGCTCTTTCAGATTCTGCAGCACAATTGTAGATAAAACAATATCACCAATTCCCCTGGGTTTGATGAGAAGGATTTTGTTGATATCGCTTTTATTTATTTGCATAAGTAATTCTAATTATTAAAAAGAACAGTTCTAAAATAATTAATTTAAGATGAGAGAGTAAATAATATTTTAATGAAAAGGTGATACTTTAAAGGGTGAATGAATTTTATTTGAGATTCAAACTTAATTGAGGATCAATCCGTTCAGCAACCCTGTCATAAACAACTTCGGTAACTTTAATTTGTTTAGTTCTTTTCAACCGGTTTATAGCTGCAATCTTATTATCCATATAACACAGTTCCGTTTTCCACTATGGATTTAATTATGAATGCGTCTGATCCTTTATAATCCTTAAATTCATCTTCGGTTATCAATATTATATCGGTTGCAAATCCAATCGGAAGAATGGCTTTATATATTTGCTGGGTAACTTTTCTTTTATCCGTTCCCTTGGGCACAATTACTAACCAGTCAATATCACTATCGCGACTAAAGTTCTTACTATTTGCCGAACCAAAAAGTATGATTTTTTGAGGAACAATTACTTCAGAAATTTTTTCTATTGTCTGAGATATTATTTTTTGAAGTTTATCGTTCATAATCTTTCTATAAATCTATTTCGCAATTCTAAAATAATAAAAGGTATGTAAAATTGTAATTGAATTGTTAAATATCTCAAAATCAGTTTTTAAGCAAATTAATCATTTTTGAGTGTATTAAGAAATTATGTTGAACTGATGGAATAAGCGATTGAATTTTTAGGTATAATTTATATTTATAAAATTTAACGGGAGTGTTATTTCACCCCTAACGGAGTTAATCTCCCTTCCTTACAAGAGTAAAGATAAAAGTAAAAAGACTAAAGATAAAAATGAGAAGGTTGATAATGAACATTGACTAATGACTGCTCACAAGAGTAAAGACAAAAGTAAAAAGACTAAAGATATTATTTTCAAGATTGGCAGGACTAATGATAATTGACTAATGATTAGCGATAAAAAGAACCGCAAGCGGGGATGCTTGCTCACGCTGTTAGCTAACCACGAAACAATAAATGACAAAAGTATTTACCGGTGATATCCAAATTACATTGGTGATACTTCCAGGATTGTCATTCTGAACGGAGCGAAGCGGA
>JAJRSV010000005.1 GCA_024278655.1 Bacteroidota bacterium
AGAAATAACTAAAAAGATTTATTAAGTTTCCGCCCTAAAATTGCTAACTGCAATATCTAAAAACAATCCCCCAAATTATTTTCCCATCCTCTCTTAATTAAACCGGAAAAAATTCGATAATATTAATAGAAAATTATATCTGTTCAGCGGAACTTTTCATTAATATCACATAATACGGTATACAAGTAGTGGAACAGGAAATAATCAATACAAGCAAACACCAGGTATCTTTAACAAACGTCTTGAATTCGGTTGAAGACATAATATATATAACCGACTCTAAAGGCAGCTTCCTTAATATTTATGGAAATGAAGTTGTTAAAACGGCTAAGGCAAACGGAAATTATATAAGAGAAATTATTTCGGAGCTGTTTGAAAAGGATACCAACCGGTTACACAGCAGTGCACATAAACGGGCGCTTGCCGGAGAAATCTTTTCGTACGAATGGAACATCAACTATAAAACGAAAACATTTTTTTACAAAACGATATTATCGCCATTGAAGAACGATGCTTCCGAAACGATCGGTGTGGTGGGTATTATTCATAATATAAGCCGCGAAAAAGCGCTGGAAAAATATCACCGCGAAATTAAGTTGATGTTTAAAACGTTAACTAACGTTGCTAAGTCGGCTATAATCTCAGTTAACGAATTCGGTAGTATTGAATATTGTAACCCCGCAACACTGCAATTGTTCGGCTACGATGAAGGTGAGATACGCGGCGAATTATTTACAAAGCTGATTGAAGGAGTGAAGATAGAAAAATCGGAAGACGGTATAATTAAATTTGACGAAAATTTATGCGATGCCAAAAGTATAGAGCTGCTCGGTGTTCGGAAAAACGGCGAGAAGATTCCGATCGAATTCAGTATTTCGCAGTATAAGGTTTTTAATACGAGTCACCACGTACTTATAATACAGGATATAAGCAGCCGGAAAAAAGCCGAAGAAGAGAGAAAGCTTTATCAGAAAACACTGGAGAAGAAAAACAGTGAGCTGCAAAACGCATTGGAAGATTTGAAGAAGATGCAGAACCAGTTAATTCAATCCGAAAAGATGGCATCGCTCGGGGCACTTGTTGCCGGCATTGCGCACGAAATAAACAATCCGCTGGCGTTCGTATCGAGTAACCTGAACAGGTTCAAAGAATATTTTTACGAATTGGTAGGATTGCTGAACAAGTGGAGAGAATTCGGTGGTAAAGTTAAAAGCACAAATCAGTTTACTTCTGAAATTCAAGCTCTCGAAAATTTCGAAATGAACATCGACCTCGGATTTATTATTTACGACTGCAAGGAACTTTTACAGCATAACACCGAAGGAATTGAGAGGATTAAAAACATTGTTATGCAGTTAAGAGGTTTCTCACATATTTCGGAAGATCATGCCGTAGAAGCTGATATAAATAAAGCGATGGATGAAACGTTAACGCTTATCTGGAACGAGTTGAAATACAAAGCCGAAGTAATAAAAGAGTACGAATCGTTGCCGAAAGTAAGATGTTACATCAGGGAAATACAGCAAATATTTGTTAACCTGCTTATAAACTCAATTCATGCGATTAAAGAAAAAGGCGAAATAAGAATAAAAACTTTCAGAAGCGGATCCGATGTAAAAATTCAGATTTCCGATAACGGAGCGGGAATGAGTCCGGAAGTTAAAAATAAAATATTCGATCCGTTCTTTACTACGAAACCTGTGGGCGAAGGAACAGGGTTGGGATTGTGGATATCTATGTCAATCATTCAGAAACATAACGGGCAAATCGAAGTAGAGAGTGAGGAAGGTAAGGGTTCCACTTTTACAATTACTTTACCAATTGAAAGTGAACAGGAATAAAAATGGACGGACAATATTTAGATGTTTATCCGCCGGTTAAAGACGATAACGAAAAATTATCATCGATTATTTTTATTGACGATGAAGAGGCAATACTCGCATCGTTAAGAAGCTTGCTGAGGAGGGAAAATTACAATCAGCATTACTTTGTTTCGCCTAAAGCCGCACTGGAATTCCTTCGTGAAAACAGGGTCGATTTGATTATTACCGATTTGCGAATGAGCGAAATGTCCGGCGAACAATTCCTGAAAGAAGCGAACAAAATCGATAAGAAAGCGATTAAAATAATACTAAGTGCGTACGAAGATAAAATGGTTGTTCTCGAATCGCTGGCTAAGGGGCATGCACATTTTTATTTGCTAAAGCCATGGGATGATGAAGAACTGAAAAAACTGCTGAGGAAATTTGCCGACCTTCATAACGACCTTGAACAGAAACATCTTATTGAATACTTAAATTCTTTTTCCGATTTACCAAGCCCTTCTTCACTTAACAAAGAAGTGCTGGAGTTTTTTTCGAAAGAAGTAACAATTCACGAACTTGTGGAATTCCTTGAACACTATCCTTATGTGGTTACGAAACTCATTCAAATTGCCAACTCGGTTTATTACGGTTCGCGGCGCGAAATTACTACTATAAAAGATGCGGTTATGCTTATGGGTATAGAACCGCTACGCGAATTGCTTTTATCGCTTGGGATATTCGACAAGTTCCGGAAATCAATTCCCAAAGAGTATTACCCGTTAATGAATGATATATGGAACCGGTCGCTGCGGAGAGGAATTATTTCGAAAAAAATCAGTTCGGTGTGGGATAAACCGTTCGATAAAGTGGTTGTGTTTATTTCTTCGCTTGTGTGCGATGTTGGTTTTTTTGTCTGGCTTTATAGCGAGCCGGAAAAGTATAAGGAATTTATCGGCAAGCTTACTACCGAAGAAAAATCGTTGCAGGAAATGGAACTGGAGTATTTTCAGTATACTCATACAAAGTTAGGAGCAATGCTTTTGGAGCTGTGGAACTTTCCGCTGGCGGTTATAAATATTGTTCGTAATCATCACGAAGTGAATCTTGGAAATGAAGTGATAAAAATTATCCAGCTTTCCGAAATTCTGGAAGGTTCATTCCCGAATATTCAGCATAATAAATCAATTGATTATTTAATACCATATTATAAGGAAAAATTTGAGTTATGAATCATTTTGTTCATAATAGAAAAATTTTATACGTGGATGATGAAGCAAACCTGCTATCATCGTTCAGAGCGTTAATGCGTAAAGAAGAAGTTGAAACATATCTTTTGCAGGACTCAACAAAGATTGATGAGATGCTGCAGAAGAACGGTCCGTTTGCCGTTGTTCTGTCCGATCAGCGTATGCCCGGATTAACCGGTTCGGAAGTATTGCAGAAAGTGGCGCAGGAAAATTCGGACACGCTCCGGGTGCTTGTTACCGGCTACAGCGATTTTACCGAGATGATTCAGGCAATTAATAACGGCGGCATAAGTCATTACATTTCGAAACCCTGGAAAGACGATGAGCTTAAAAGAGTTATAAACAATTTGGTGGAGAGATATAATCTTGCCGTGGAAAATAAGTACCTGGTAAGCGAACTGAAATCGAAAACCGGAAGTTAACCGAATTGCTTGACGGCACTATTCTCGAATACACTCATTTACTTGTTGACCTGCTTTCGTACATAAACCCGCATGCTGCTGCTCAAACCGACAGGGTGAAGGATGTGGGGCTTCCGATACTTGAGCATCTTGCCGATATAACGCATCACGAAAAGTGGGAGATATCGATTGCATTCGATCTGTTTAATCTGGGTTTTGCAGTATTGCCCACGTGGGTTCAACTGGCGCTTAATAAGGAAGGACTTTCTGCAGCCGACCGGTTCTCCGTTTGTAAAAACCATCACCTGTTGGCAGCACAGTTGCTCGAAAGAATTCCGGGCTTCGAAGGTCCGGCAAAAATAATACAACTATCGAGAAAAGATTTCGACGGGAACGGTTCGCCCGAAAATGTTAATGTGAGCGGAAAGGATTTACCGTTGGGTGCACGGCTGCTTAAAATATTTATCGACCTCGATAAAAGACGGTCACCTCATTTTAAAGACATTGAAATTTTGGAATCGATGGTTAATCATACATCAAAGTACGATGTCGATTTGCTGAAATTAATCATTGCCACATTCTCGGAAACCAAAGAGCTGAAAACAAAGGAACTCATGGTTTATTCGCAGGACTTAATGCCCGGCATGCTGGTATTACAAACAATTCAAACCTTATCCGGAATTAAACTGGTAGATCCTAATACGGTTCTTACAAAGACGAGTTTAATG
>JAJRSV010000363.1 GCA_024278655.1 Bacteroidota bacterium
ATTTCTAAAATTTATCACGTTGGTACCGAAGTAGTACGGGCTTTGAGGGATGTATCGCTAAGAATTGATAAGAACGAGTACGTTGCCATAATGGGTCCCTCCGGTTCGGGCAAATCAACGCTTATGAATATGCTCGGTTGTTTGGATACGCCCACTTCGGGTAAGTATCTTTTCAAAGGCGAGAATGTAAGCCAGATGACCGATAACGACCTTGCAAGAATCAGAAACAGGGAGATTGGATTTGTGTTCCAAACATTCAATCTTCTGCCGAGGTCCGATGCGTTGCACAACGTAGAACTCCCTTTGATTTATGCGGGAATGCCGCACGCCGCACGCAAGGAGAGAGCAGCACAGGCGCTGAACGATGTTGGGTTGGGTGATAGAATGCATCACAAACCGAATGAGCTTTCGGGCGGACAGCGGCAGCGTGTTGCTATTGCAAGGGCTTTGGTTACTAATCCTTCAATTATTTTAGCCGATGAACCTACCGGTAACCTCGATTCGAAAACTGGCGAAGAAATTATGCAGCTTTTTCACGAGATTCATCAAAAGGGTAATACTATTATACTTGTTACACACGAAGAATATATCGCCGAACATGCTCTGAGAATTGTGAGACTAAAAGACGGTTTGATTGAGAAGGACGAAGTTGTGAAAGAAAGATATGTACCGAATGATAATCCGGGAACAGAACTGTAAGCTTAAAAATTTTTCTTAAATGAATGAGAATTAGTAAATGATACATCTCCAAAACATACTCTTTGAGTTTAAAGAGGGATTGATAATTGCTCTAAAAGCGATTAGAGCAAATAAAATTCGTGCTGGATTAACGATGCTCGGTATCTTTATAGGAATCGCGGTTGTTGTGCTTATGTCGACCGCTATTAAAGGAATCGATAATTCGTTTCAGAAGGGAATCAGCTCTCTCGGTTCGGATGTGTTGTACATAGACAAGTGGGCTTGGTTCTCCAACGTCGAATGGTGGAAGATGCGCAACCGGAAAAATATTACGATGGAAGATTATAAAAAGTTTAAAGAGATGGCTAAACTTCCGTTGGCTGTTGCACCCACTTTATCTGCAAGGCAAACGGTTAAATATCTCGACAGGCGTGTTGACAATGTTTTCCTCAACGGTTCCACAGCCGATTATGTGGCAACTACAAACTTCACATTCGATCAGGGAAGGTTTTACAGCGAAGTTGAAAGCAACTCATCGAGGCAGGTTGCAGTGTTAGGCAGCGAAATAGCCAAGGAACTTTTTCCGCGCGGCGATGCATTGGATAAAACTATTAAAATAGGAAATGCCAATTTTAAAGTTGTTGGAGTATTAGCCGAGCAGGGAAGTTTTATCCTTGGTCCTTTTAATCCCGATAACCGTGTTTATGTTCCTATAGGAACCATCTTTAAGAATTTTATAACAAGGCACCGCGGAACAGTTACGATAACCGTTAAAGCCAGGAATCCTTCATTACTCGAAGAAACAAAAATTGAAGCCGAAGGAATAATGAGAAAAATCCGCGGGCTTAAGTACGATGAGCCGAATGATTTTTCAATCAATCAGCAGGAAGGGTTGATGGAAAATTATAATTCGGTTGTGGGCGTTATTAAAGTTGCCGGTTTATTTATTACAGGACTCTCGCTTTTTGTAGGTGCAATAGGAATAATGAACATTATGTTTGTTTCGGTAAGAGAAAGAACAAGGGAAATAGGAATAAGAAAAGCCATCGGTGCAACAAGAAGAACAATTCTCATTCAATTTTTATTGGAAGCCGTATCCATTTGTCTCGTTGGCGGTTTAGCCGGATTGATAGCGGCGATTATAGGCAGTAAAATTGTAGATCAGTTTGTACCCACATCGGTTCAGGTTGATGCGGTTATAATTGCAATTGTTGTTTCACTAATTACCGGTATTCTTGCGGGCATTGCTCCTGCTTATACAGCAGCTAAAATGGATCCGGTTGATGCATTGAGGTATGAATAAATGAAGTTGGTTCAAATAATAAAAGTAGCATTAGATTCTATAATAGCTAACAAGCTTCGCGCATCGTTAACAATACTGGGCGTTGTTGTCGGAATTTTTTCCATCATTGTTATAATGACGATTCTTACAATGCTTCAGAACAGTATCGACAGCGGTCTATCGGCTTTAAGTAAAGATACGTTCCAGATTCAGAAGTGGGAAAACACAATTGGAAGAGGACATGGACGCGACAGACGCTGGAGAAACAGGAAAGATATTACAATAGAAGAAGCGATGCGATTGAGGGATGTTCTTGTTAATGCAAAGTATGTAGGTGCCGAACAGTGGCAGTTCGGTAAAGTGGTTAAATACGGAAACAAGGAAACCAATCCCAACATAAGTGTGGCGGGCATTACGGTTGATGCAATGCGTACAAACGATTGGAAAGTTGAAATTGGCAGGGAGATTAGAGAAACCGATGTTCAGTATTCAACCAATGTTTGTTTGATGGGCAAGGATGTTATCGATAAACTTTTCCCTAATCTTAATCCGGTTGGTTTAACCGTTAGAGTTGACGGGAGACCGTTGAAAGTTATCGGAGTTCTGGAACCTCGTCCGGCTATGTTCGGGCAAAGCAGGGATAATTACATTATTCTGCCCATTACTACATGGCAGTCGATGTACGGTCGCCGTGGGCGAAGCGTTAATATTACGGTGATGGCTTACAATAATTATGAATATAACGAACTGATTGATCAGGCGAGAGGGCATTTCAGGAAAATAAGAAAAGTTAAGCCGGGTGAGCCGGACGATTTTTACATCTACAGCAACGAATCACTGATAAAGCAGGTTAACGATATTACCGGTCCGGTTAAGATAGGCGCTTTGGTTGTTGCTATGATTGCTTTGTTAGCTGCCGGTATAGGTATTATGAATATTATGTTAGTCTCGGTAACCGAAAGAACAAAAGAGATAGGTATTAGAAAAGCAATCGGTGCAAAGAAGAAACAAATATTGCTGCAATTTTTAACCGAAGCCATTACGCTCTGTTTGATAGGCGGAATTATTGGCATTGTGCTCGGTGTGGGTATAGGTAACTTAGCCGGTATGGCACTGAATGCACAAATGGCTATTCCCATCGATTGGATTGTGATAGGTATTTCTTTATGTATTCTGGTCGGTATTATTTTCGGAACATATCCTGCATACAAAGCAGCCAACCTCGACCCGATAGAAGCTTTAAGGTACGAGTAAGTTTTAGTGTCAGTCACTTTTAAAGTAACTGGCACTTTAACCAAACATCACGAAGCAATATGCGAAACAAGTTTTCTTTTTACCACGGGGAATATTGTTTCCGTAAAAGGAAAATCAAGCTCGGTATCGAACAGGAAAGTAGCCGGATTGGGTAAATCTTTTCGTTCTTTTATTAACTCGTGTTTTATTGCTGCCGGAGGTTTTCTTATTATTATCTGTCTTTCGCTTTTTACAAACCTGGTTTTTAATGCCCTGTAATTCTCCTTGCTCGAAGTGAATATTGTACATTCGTATCGATGAATCTGCAACTCGCAGGCGGTGTTATCGGTTACCATAAAATATCCCTCGTCTCTGTAAATCGGCAGAACGCCAACCTGTTCCAGTTCAATATTCTTTTCAACAAAATCGTACAAGGCGGTTCCTTCATTTATCGCATCGTTAATATATGGTAAAGCCCATTCAATCAAATCGAATATTTTTTCTATATCATCTATGCGCTTAGCAGTGGGTGAAGATTCATAAATCACTTTCTTCTTTTTAACATCAAAACCTTTTATCTGTTTGGGAAAATTTTCGGTGAGTTTGTTCTTCTCATCCTTCAGCTTTTCAATAGATTGTTTCAGCTCAGTGAGCAATGCAAACGACGGGTAAATTTTATTTTTACCGAAGTCGCTGCGTACTTTCTGCAAACTGCCGAGAATCCTGTATTGGTTTGTTTCCCAATCGGTTTCCGACGTGAAAAAATATTCGATTGATAATCTTTCCATTTTGATATCCGGTTAATTGAATGTTCCGTAATATTTATTGTATAAAAATTGTACCAGTTAAATTTTTACATTTCTACGTTATTAATCAATATCTAAACTGTCAAGACAAAAATTTGACGGTAACTCTTAAAATGTATGTAAGTTTTATCTTTTATTATTTATTCATGCATAATAAAATATTTTTATTTAATATTTATAAACCTATTTTTGTAAATAGGTTCAGAAGCAGTCAAATTAATCTGAACGGATAAAATAAAAATTGAGATGGTTATGAGCTTCTTTAATAAAATTATTTATATAGTCCTTTTAACATCGGCTGTATTGCTTCCTCAAAAAAAAGTATATGTAGGTTTAATTGACGGCGAAATCGATTTGGGTTTAGCGCCCTACGTCAGAAGGGTGATAAGCGAAGCCGAAAAGAATAACGCCGACGCAATTATTTTTAAAATTAATACTTTCGGCGGAAGGGTGGATGCCGCAACTCAAATTAAAGATGCTATTTTATCGACTAACATCTTAACAATAGCATTCATAAACAACCGTGCAATTTCAGCCGGTTCGTTAATTGCACTTTCCTGCAAAAAGATTGTTATGGTTCCCGGCAGTTCCATAGGTGCCACAACGGTTGTCGATCAAACGGGAAAAAAGCAGAGCGAAAAGTATCAATCGTATATGCGCTCCGAAATGCGCTCGACCGCAGAACGGAACGGCAGACGCACTGACATAGC
The DNA here is from genome assembly GCA_024278655.1 of Bacteroidota bacterium. GTDB lineage: Bacteria > Bacteroidota > Ignavibacteria > Ignavibacteriales > Ignavibacteriaceae > BMS3ABIN03. Next base: position 4,710 of record JAJRSV010000363.1, read on the forward strand.
CGAAGGCATGGTTGACGAAAGGGTGGTTGTGGAAGGATTGGTCGATTCCACGCAGCTTATAACATTAACTTCAAAAGAAGCCCTGAACTACGGCATAGCCGATACGCTTGTTGATAATATTCACGACCTGCTTGCCGTGTATGATTTGAAAGATGCCGAGATGGTTACGCTTCATCAAAACTGGGCTGAAGCTGTTGTGAGATTTTTGAACAATCCGATTATCTCTTCCATTCTTATTATGATTGGATTTTTCGGACTGCTTGCCGAAATAAAATCGCCCGGCTGGGGAATGCCCGGTACGGCGGGGTTAATTGCTCTTGTGCTATTCTTCGGTTCGTCATACATTCTGGAACTGGCTTCCATACTCGAAATATTAATGTTTATAGGAGGAATCGTACTAATATTACTTGAAATTTTTGTCATACCCGGCTTCGGCTTTGCGGGAATTGCGGGAATCATTTTGGTTTTTGTCTCGCTTTTCCTGGCTTTGATCGGCGGAGGTCCGTTCCTCGATTTCGAAGCTATTTCAATCGCCATTATTCAGATATCCGCTGCATTATTGGGAGCTTTGCTGTTAGTCTTTATTCTTGCAAAGTATCTTCCCAAAACATCCGTGTTTAAAAAGTTTGTTCTCTCGGTCGAAGAAAAAACTGAACACGGATTTACATCAAGCAATTATAAAGACGATTTACTCGGTAAGGAAGGAATAGCTATTACAACATTACGTCCCGCCGGCACTGCCGAGTTCGACGGGAAAAGAGTTGATGTGGTTACCGAATCGGAATACATCGAGCAGGGAAAGAAGATAAAGGTGATAGAAGTTGAAGGTATGAAAGTAATAGTAAGGGAATTAAAAAGTTAAAAAGCGGAACGGGATGAACCGTCCCGCTTAATATTGTTATTACAGCAGTTCCAATATGTTCTCGTTTATGCTTATTTCGGTAGCGCTGCCGCGTCTTACTTCGTTACCCATAGGCACTTCCATCTTGTACGAAATTTCGAGATGGGTTTTTGTTTTGCTTTTTTGAACCAGTCCTCTGTCGAGATTAAAGAATATTTTACCGCTTGCGGTTGATACGGGTTTTGTAAATTCATAATTAATTCCCTTGTTCGATAGCTTGGTTTCACCCTCAATCTCCGTTGTTGTGTTTCCATTAATAACCGCAATCAAATCGTCTCCGAACTTTTGAAAATCATCGACTTTAAAATGATTTGTGTAATTAAGCGTAAAGACCATAAACTTCGATGGCGGAAGCTGCTTGTCCCAGCTTGTTCCCAGTTCAATTGTCTTACCGGGGAATTCACGGATTACCTGTGTCATCAGGGGAATAATTAAGTTTTGTTTTATGTTCTCTTTCATCATTTGTTTGTCTGCTGCGCTTAGTGTATCGACTATGCCGCTTATCTCAATCATCTTATCCAGTATGTTGCCCGTATCAGTAACCCCGAGCAGTTTTCCTCTGTTGTTTACTTTAATTACAAACGGATTATTAAGTATCGATTCGAACTCATAAAATCTTCTTACTTCCAATGAATCAAGTTTCTGACCGGAGCGGTATGTTACCTTTTGCCCGTTCATATCCGCATCAATCGATGCAGAGGTTAATGTGCATTGAAGTTCGGCGGTGCTGTCGTCATTCACTTTCAGGGTTTTAATCTCTACAACTCTCGTTATATTTTGTACAAGATTATTTGTAAACGCCGTATCGACAACCACATCTCTTATCGATTTTGAAATTGTTGATAACCTGTATTTGAAAGTGTCTCCCTCTTTGAAATTGTAAGCGAGATTATACGTGCCCGTCTTTTCGCTTTCATCGATGGTTGCAGCAGGAAGATCGGTTGTATCGATAACGCTGCTTACATCGGTATCGGTGTTTTCTTTTTTCTCTTCTTTATCGGAATCGCTGCCGCAGCTTACGAATGCAATAATTAAGATTAAAGAAAGTAGTGTTAAGATAGCTTGTTTCATTTTTTCCTCTAATATAGTAAGTATTTATTTCTTAATGATTTGAATTTCTGAATATCCTTTTGCCAGCTTTTTATAATTTCTTCCGGGGGAGTATTTGAAATAAGCTGTTTGCGTAACCTGTCTGTTCCGGCAAGTTTATCGAAGAATCCGGCATTAAATTCAAACTCGTCCGGATATAAATTAATTAGTGCCGAAAGCAGATAAAGCCCAAATTCTACTGACCTGAATTTTGTTTTATCTGTAATATGAATTTTTATTCCGCCGCATTCGATTCCTTCGTACTTGGGATGACTGACTTTACCGGGAATGCCGACAGGAGTAAATGTTATTGGAGTAAGTTCCACACCGCTGAGTTGATAATTATTCAATTTGGTAATTAGTTCATCAGATTTTACGAACGGTGCACCTATTATTAAAAAGGGATGTTCGGTTCCTCTTCCTTCTGAAATGTTCGTACCTTCTAAAAAGCAGGTGCCGGGATACACCAATGCGGTTTCAAAATCGGGAATGTTCGGCGAAGTCGGTAACCAATCGTTACGGTAATCGTTCCAGTAGCTGTTTCTGTTCCATCCTTCCGATTTTATAATAGTCAGCTTTGGCTTGTGTTCTGTTTGAATAAAATTTTCATCAACAAACAATTGAGCAAGTTCCCCGATGGTCATTCCATGTGTAACGGGTAATGGTGCAATTCCCACGAATGACTTAAATTCGTTTTTCAGAACAGGACCATCAACGTAAACTCCGTTGATTGGATTCGGTCTGTCTAATACAATTACCGGCTTATTATTTTCAGCCGCTGCCTGCAAAACGTAATAAAGCGAAGATATGTAAGTGTAAAATCTTGCACCAATATCCTGCACGTCGAATAAAATCACATCAACTTTGTTCAGCATTTCGGCAGTCGGCTTTTTAATCGAACCGTAAAGTGAGTAAACAGGAATGCCGGTTTTTTCATCAATATAATTATTAACCTTCGTTCCTGCCTGCTGCTTTCCTTTGAATCCATGCTCGAGTGAATAGACCGGTGTTACGTTTTGATTTAGGTTAAGCAGCGTATCCAACAAGTGAGTTCCGTTACTCAACACGCTTGTTTGATTTGCAACTAATCCGATTCGCTTTCCTTCAACAAGATGAAGATATTTGTTGATAAATACTTCATTTCCGAATTTGATATTCTTATCCGATTCCGGTTGCTGACAACCGGCAGCCGAAATAAGTGTAAGTGATAAAATTATGGTATAAAGTATTTTCATTTTAAAAGGAAAAGCCCGCACGAACACGGGCTTAACGTAAGAAAGAAAAATTATTCCGAATAGTTATTTAATAGTTCATCCCTGGAAAAGAAGTGCGAAATTTCCTTTTCGGCATTCTCATCCGAATCGGAACCGTGAACAGCGTTAAACTGAATATCTTTTGCATATAATTTTCTGATTGTTCCTTCTTCTGCCTTTGCAGGATCCGTAGCGCCTATTAGCTTTCTGTAATCTTCAACTGCGTTCTCTTTTTCCAAAGCTATCGGAATGCAGGGTCCCGATGTCATGTATTCAACCAACTCGCCGAAGAAAGGTCTCTCTTTGTGAATTGCATAAAATCCTTCCGCCGAAGCACGGGTGAGTCGCACCATCTTCATAGCTTTTATCTTAAATCCGGCTTTAATTATTTTGTCGATTATCTCTCCGGCGTAACCGTTACCTACCGCATCCGGTTTGATTATAGCTAATGTTTTATTGCTCAATTTTATCTCCTTTTATTTATTCGTTTTTGTTATGCGTATTAAAGCAGAAGCCCGGCAAAGCGGGCTTGCTGAAAATATAATCTGATTATTTACCGATAATTATTTTTTCGATTTTGATTTTTTTCTCGTTGTTGTTTTCTTCTTAACCGATGTCTTTACAGTTCTTTTTTTCGCTTTTGCTGCGGCTGCTTTTGCAGGTTTCTTTTTTGTTTTTTTAGCTGAAGTTTTCTTTTTGGAATTCTCCAATGCTTTAAGCATTGTTGTTCCGATATCGGCTGGACTCTCGACTACTTTAATTCCTGCTTTCTTCATTACTGCCATTTTTTCTGCCGCCGTGCCTTTGCCTCCTGCTATAATAGCACCGGCGTGACCCATACGTCTTCCCGGAGGAGCGGTTCTTCCAGCAATAAATCCGACTACAGGTTTCTTAACATGTTTTTTAACGAAAGCAGCAGCTTCTTCTTCGGCGGTTCCGCCAATCTCGCCAATCATTACTATTCCTTCGGTGTCAGGGTCTTCGTTGAACATTTTAATAATATCGGTAAACTTTGAACCGATAACCGGATCGCCGCCGATACCGACTGCGGTCGATTGACCCAATCCAACATCTACAATCTGTTTCACTGCTTCGTAAGTAAGGGTTCCGCTTCGCGATACAATTCCGATTTTCCCTTTTTTGTGAATGAACCCCGGCATAATACCAACTTTGGCTTTTCCCGGCGATATAACTCCCGGGCAGTTTGGTCCGATTAAAACCACATCTTTATTTTTAATCGAGTTGTAAACTTTTACCATATCCGCGGCAGGAATGCCTTCCGTAATACAGATGATAACTTTTATTCCGGCTGCAGCAGCTTCCAGAATTGCATCGGCTGCAAATGCAGGTGGAACAAAAATTACTGATGTGTTTGCTTTTTGCTCTTTCACTGCTTCTTCAACAGTGTTATAAACCGGAACGCCCTGGAATTTGGTACCGCCCTTACCCGGTGTAACGCCGGCAACAACTTTGGTTCCGTATTCAATCATCTGCTGAGTGTGAAAGGAACCTTCGCTTCCGGTAATTCCCTGAACAACAAGGCGGGTTTTCTTATCTACTAAAATGCTCATAGTTTGTTTGTCCTGTTAGTAATAATTATCTGAAAAAATTGAATCCTCAAATTTAATGAATTTGATTGAAATATCATTGAGAGGGGGATAATAATACCGTAACACTTTTTTGAAACAAGACTAAAGAATAAAGTAAAAAGATAAAAGTAAATCACAAAATCATTAAATCACCAAATAAAAATGAATGATTGAATGGATGCATGACTGAATGAATTTTTGATTAGCAAACCCGATGAGGTGGAATGCTTTAAACAATTTATAAACCTCGTTTTAAAAATCCCTCTCCTTGCTAAGGAGAGGGACATAGGGTGA
>JAJRSV010000364.1 GCA_024278655.1 Bacteroidota bacterium
CTCCGTTTACATTAACAGGCGATCCGCAAACCGGATTGGGCTGGATTGACGGTATTCTTCAGGGTCCTGGCGATAGAAGAATCGGTCCTGCTTCGGGTCCGTTTACTATGGAGCCCGGCGATACTCAGGAAGTAGTTGTTGCAGAAATTTGTGCCGGTGCAATTCCTGGTGTCGATCGTTTATCGGCAATCGGACTTCTTAAATTCTACGATCAGATTGCACAGGTTGCATACGATAACTTCTTCGATCTTCCCGTACCTCCTCCGGCACCGGAAGTTAACGTAGTTGAACTCGACAGGAAGATCATCCTCGATTGGGGTGAGAATCCGTTAAGAGTTCGTGCAACCGAAAATCAGGACGAAAAAGGATATACATTCCAGGGTTATAACGTTTACCAGTTACCAAGGGCATCCGCATCTGTTTCGGAAGGCGTTAGATTAGCTACTTTCGATATAGTTGACGGTGTTGGTAAAATTGAAGACCTCGTATTCGATCCTACTACCGGTTCTGTTATCAGAATCCCGGTTCAGTTCGGTAACGATACGGGAATTCAAAGGTTCTTCGAAATAACCTCTGATAAACTGAACGGTGGCGTTCCGTTGGTAAACGGAATTAAATACTACTTTGCCGTTACTGCTTATAACTATAACGAAGATATAACAGCAGTTCCCCGTTCACTCGAAAATCCGCTTGCTATAATTACAGTTGTTCCGCAGTCGAAGAGACCAGGCGAAATTTACGGAGCGGAATATTCCGATACTTTGTCGGTCGAGCATATATTATTGGATCCGAACATTCCCGCAAGTGACGGCAATGTTTTCCCGATAGTTGTTGACCCGACTAAGTTAACCGGAGCGGATTATCAGGTTACATTTGAAAGATTAGGCGATACACTCGATGTATGGCATCTCGATAGAATTAACTCTGACGGTACTACCGTTAGATTATTAGAAAATCAAACCAACCAGACAGCAGATGCTGAGTCTCCGATTGTTGACGGATTGCAAATCCGCGTTATCGGTGCTCCTCAGGACTTTAAAGGATTCGATATAAAAGAAAACGGTAACGGTGTGGTTGAAGGCGGTGATGCTGCTAATTCGTATGAAGTAACTCAAATTGGTTCAGACGGATTGGGAATCTCGGCAGATTGGTACCGCGACGTTCTGCAGTCTGTTAACTTCGGTGCTCTCGGCGTTGAGACTCCGATGCAGGCAGGCGGCGGATACTTCTTCTGCGTTGCCGGTGGTCCTTCAATTGCCGATCATCAATCCGCACTTGGAAGATGGACACGTAATGGTGCAAGATGGTCTAGAATTATTCCTAACAACTACGAAATAAGATGGACCGGCGATCAGAGCAATCCTGCCGGTAAGGCATGGATGGCATTTTCCACAGGTTCACTTGTAGATGTTCCGTTCTCGCTATGGTATCTCGGCGCAAACCTCGATGATCCGAGTGATGACGTTAGAATGATGCCCTGGCTGTTTGATGATAACGGAAACGATATCTTCGATTTCAAATTAGATCACGAAGCATCGGGCGGCGATAACGATCCTTACACAGACTGGATCTACTTCGAAATGCCTGGCGAAAATCCCCCTCCGGGAGAACAGGCATATAACGACCTGATAGCTTTAATTGAGCCCGATCCTGTTAATTGGGACGGACACATTGAAATTGAAAACATAGCAAGATTCGTTATTATGAACTGGAATATGCATCAGGGCAACGGAACAGTAGATGACTGGCCGGATGTAGGTACGGTATTCAGAATAAGAGCTACGATACCGAACAGCACGAACGATAAATTTATATTTACAGCTCCTGCTCCGAGCGAAGATCTCAATCTGGCAAGAAATCAGGTTGATCAGATTAACGTCTTCCCGAATCCTTACTACGGCGTTAACTCCGAAGAGCTAAATAAGTATAATAGATTCGTAACGTTTTCACACTTGCCGGAAAAAGCAACTATTAGAATCTTTAACCTAGCAGGTGTACTAATAAAAACGATAGAAAAGAATGATCCGGGGCAGTATCAGAGATGGGATCTTGCAAACGATGCCGGTTTACCGGTTGCAAGCGGTTTGTACATTGCGTACATAGAATTACCCGATCTCGGAGAAACTAAGATACTTAAACTGGCTATCGTTCAAGAACAGCAAATTCTTGATAGATTCTAAAATGAGAATAAGTATTAAAGTTTTAAGGAGTAAAAATAAATGAAAAAACTAATTAGTATAACTTTAGCGTTTGTTCTTCTGCTGGCATTTAGTGTATATGCCGGCGGAGGAAAGAAGACGGGTACTAGCGGCGCAGCAGAGCTTCTTATACCCGTGGGCCCGCGCGGTATTGCAATGGGCGAGGCAAATGTGTCGGTATCTACCGGTATCGAGGCATTATTCTGGAATCCGGCTGGTGTTGCAAAAATGGAGCGCTCGGCTGATCTGCTCTTCTCTCATATGTCGTACATAGCAGACATCGGCGTCGAGTACGGTGCCCTGGCTGCAAATTTCGAGGGCTTCGGTGTTGTTTCTTTCAGTCTGAAAGCCCTTTCAATCGGCGATATTCAGGTTACTACAACTTCCAATCCCGATGGTACCGGAGAATCATTCTCTCCTACCATGATAGTTGCAGGAATATCTTACTCACGCCAGCTAACCGATGCAATTGCTGTTGGATTAACTACCAACTTTATTTCAGAAAGAATGGCAGATGTTAGTTCCAGCGGTTTTGCTTTCGATTTCGGCGTTATCTACGATGGTCTTGCATCTGTTGAAGGATTAAGCCTTGGATTCGTCGTAAAGAATCTTGGACCGAGTATGAAGTTTGATGGTCCGGGACTTTATCAGCAAGGTCAGTTAAGCGGCTTAAAGCGTCCGCCGAACTTGTACAAGATTGATTCGGCTCCGTTTGAGTTACCCTCAAACTTCCAGATTGCTCTCGGTTACAAACCGGTTATTGACGAAATGAATTCGTTACAGCTTGCCGGTGTTTACCAGAACAATAACTTCTCGGGCGACGAGTACAAATTCGGTGCCGAGTATGGCTATAACAATGTTTTCTTTGTTAGAGCCGGTTATCAGATTGCACCGCAGATAAGCGATGATTATATCTATGGTTTTACCGCCGGTCTCGGCTTAAATTACGAAGTTGAGAACTTCGCAATCATCATAGATTACGCTTACAGGGATGTTAAATATTTCGACGGAAACCACGTTATTGCGCTTACGTTAGGATTCTAACATCTACTGATTTATTCAACACGCCGCACAGTCAATTTGTTTTGGCTGTGCGGTTTTTATTTTAAACAAAAATTCTGTCGGGTGGCTCACATTTAAAAATTGAATAAAATATTAAATTTAATTGCACAAGTACTTTTTAAAAATGAATTGAAAACATTTCTGCCAAATATTGCAATTGAAAGAATTATTTTGTTTGCTTCATTATTCTTTTTGTTCTTTGGGGCAAACAGTTATTCACAGGAAAGAAACTACCTTTCGCTTTCGGCAGCAATTTTCGATGTGATTCAACAGGTTGATCCGGCATTCGAATCGAGGGTTGAATTCAGATTTGGTAAAACTGATTTAATAGCTCATCCGTTTACGGGGGTGATGGTTAACACCGGCGGCGCCGCTTACATATACTTCGGGTTGTATTATGATTTTCCTATAGGCAACAGGTTTTTATTTACTCCGAGTTTTGCTCCGGGACTGTATGCCAAGAGCAGAAGCAAGGAATTGAATTTTGTGCTCGAGTTCCGGACCCAGATAGAATTCTTTTACGTGTTCGATAGCGGTTCCAGAATAGGTGTGGGGTTTTATCATATGTCGAATGCAAGTTTGGGTAATGATAACCCCGGAGTTGAAAGCTTATCTTTATCGTACGTTTTCCCGTTTTAGAACCGGTATACTCCAGACAGCTTTACCCCCCATCGAAAAAATAATCCTTTTATCATTTAATACTTTCCCGTTGCAACGCATTTAAGTATTTTGATTATTATTCTTTAACAATATGCAAGGGAAAAGTTATGAAGAAAATTTTAACAGCCATTTTAATATTAATTACGTTTACAACATTTGCACAAACAGAAGCACCGCTTATTCCGATGAAAGATTTTTTCCGCAATCCGGAAAAAAGAAGTTTTCAAATTTCACCGGATGGCGAGTACCTTGCCTGGATGCAGCCATGGAAAACAAGAATGAATGTACACATTCAGAAAATCGGGGAAGATGAGATTGTTAGAGTAACCAATGCTACCGAAAGGGATCTTGCCGGTTACTTTTGGAAAGGTGATAACCGCATCGTCTATTTCCAGGATTCAAAGGGAGATGAAAACTATAGACTATATGCCGTGAACAAAGACGGCAGCAACCCTAAAGACCTTACCCCATTCGAAAAAGTAAGAGTGGGAATTGTAGACCCGCTTGAAGAAATTCCAGATCAAATGCTTATTCAGTTAAACAAACGGGACGCAAGAATTTTTGATGTTTACAGGATCAATGTAGATACGGGCGAAATGGAAATGGTTGCGGAAAATCCCGGCAACATTACCGGCTGGATGACTGACCACGACGGAAAATTAAGAATTGCAACCACCACCGACGGCGTTAACACAGGCATTCTGTACAGAGAATCTGAAGCTGATGAATTCAAAGAGTTGGTAACCACTAATTTTAAGGAGACATTACAGCCGCTCTTTTTTACTTTCGATAACAAAAATCTTTATATGGCTTCAAATATCGGAAGGGATAAAACAGCTATTGTAGAATATGATATTGCAAAGAAGAAGGAAGCAAAAGTTTTGTACGAACATCCCGAGGTAGATGTTACGAACCTTATATATTCTAAAAAAAGAAAAGTGTTGATTGGTGTAAGTTACCAGACATGGAAAACCGAATACGATATTTGGGATAAAGAATGGAAGGAAATATATAACGATTTACAAAGCAAACTTAAAGGGCTGGAAATAGCCGCCACAAGTATTACTAAAAACGAAGACAAATTTCTTGTAAGAACTTACAGCGATAAATCATTAGGTGCATACTACCTTTATGATATTAAAAGCAAAGAGCTGAAACACTTAATTGATGTAAGTCCCTGGCTTAAAGAAGATTATATGGCAGAGATGAAGCCGATAAAATATACAACGCGGGACGGTTTAACTATCAACGGATATCTTACTCTTCCCAAAGGCGTTGAACCGAAAAATCTTCCCGTTGTTGTTCATCCGCATGGTGGTCCCTGGTACCGGGACGGATGGGGTTTTAATCCCATAGTGCAGTTTCTTGCAAACAGAGGTTATGCGGTACTGCAAATGAACTTCCGCGGCTCAACCGGATACGGAAAAGAATTCTGGCAGTCGAGTTTTAAACAGTGGGGAAAAAAGATGCAGGATGATATTACCGACGGTGTTAAATGGTTGATTGACCAGGGAATTGCCGATCCGGAACGGATTGGAATTTTCGGCGGCTCTTACGGCGGTTATGCAACATTGGCAGGATTAACATTCACTCCCGATTTATATGCCTGCGGTGTTGATTACGTTGGTGTATCGAATATTTTTAGCTGGATGAATGCAATACCACCTTACTGGGAACCGTACAGAGAAATGATTTACGAAATGGTTGGCGACCCCGTTGCCGATTCGCTGCTGTTATACGAAGCTTCACCAATTTTTCATGTCGATAAAATAAAAGCTCCGTTGTTTATTGCGCAGGGAGCGAACGATCCGAGAGTTCCGAAGGCGGAGTCGGACCAGATGGTGGAAGCATTGCAGAAGAGAGGTATTGAAGTGCCGTATATGGTAAAAGATAACGAAGGACATGGTTTCAGGAATGAAGAAAACCGTTTTGATTTATACGGAGCGATGGAGAAGTTTTTCTATAAACACCTCGGTGGAAGAATGGCGGAAGTAAGTTCGGAAGAATACAATAAATAAAACTTAATGTGATTGACTAAGCCCGCTGACATTGCAGCGGGCTTTTTTTATTTCTTCTTAAACTCTAATGCTGCAGAATTGATGCAGTATCGTTTTCCGGTAGGTTTAGGTCCGTCATCAAAAACGTGACCCAGATGTCCGCCGCACCTGCCGCAAACAACTTCGGTTCTTACCATTCCCAAACTGTGGTCTTCAATAAGTTTTACCTTTCCCTCATCTACGGGCGCCCAGTAACTTGGCCAGCCGGAACCCGACTCGTACTTTGTGTCGGATGAAAAAAGCTCATTACCGCATGCAGCACAAGTATAAATCCCATCTTCGTTTAAATGATAATACTCACCCGTAAAAGCAGGTTCGGTTCCTTTTTGCCTTAGTACGTAATACTGCTCGGGAGTTAATTCCTTTTTCCATTCTTCATCGCTTTTAACGATTTTCGTTTTCATATCGCTTTCGCTTTTATTCATAGTTGAATCGCTTAATTGTGTGTAACTTTTATTCGCATCGGTTCGCGGATTATCTTTTAATGAAAGAAATCCGAAAATCAATGTACTCGAAATAATTATTGAAGTAAAAATAAAGAGTCTGCTCATACAATTTCCCGGATTAAATGTTTTACTAATATAATAGTTAATTCAATAATCGTAAGATGAGCTGTTAAAATCAACATATTAATTTTTGAAGAGGTGTGATTTTGGAACTCATTCTTTCAAAAGATATTTAAAAAATTAAAACATTCTCATTATGCACTTTTTTATTTCGTCATATTTGATGTGTGTGTGGGAAAATTAAACTTGACTAAAATTGATAAAGTAATTACATTGTAGTTACGAATTAAGAAAGGCAAAAAAAATGAAAACCAAAGTAATAAAAATCGGTAATTCAAAAGGCATCAGGATTCCCAAATCTATCATTGCGCAAGCCAATATCGGTAACGAAGTAGAACTTGAAGTGCAAGATGATAAAATTGTTATCAAATCCATTTCTTCCAAAAGAAAGAATTGGGATAAGTATTTCAGGAAAATGGCGCAAAATAAAGACGATATACTTTTGGATTCCGATATATTATCCGAACAAACCGCATGGGACAAAGAGGAGTGGACCTGGTAGATGGAATATAAAAGGTTCGATGTTTACTTAGTTAATTTAGACACCACTATCGGAAGTGAATTTCGAAAGACCCGTCCCTGCGTTGTCATCTCTCCGGATGAAATGAATAGAAATATCTCGACTGTTATAATCGCTCCTTTAACATCAAGACTCAGAAATTATCCGACGAGGGTGCCTTGCAGAGTAGAGGGAAAGCAAGGGCAGATAGTATTAGACCAAATCAGAACAGTGGATAAAATCAGATTAGTAAAGAAAGTTGCCACACTCAGGAAACCGGTACAAGTGAAAGTATTAAATGTGCTCGATGAAATGTTTTCCAGGTGAACTAAAAAATCAAAAAAAGCATTTTAAGTTTTTATGCGGTTTTAAAATGTTTCCACAAACCATATCTTCGTCTTCTGTAACTCCCTCTAATATTATCTCATTCTGTTCAATTCCTCACTGCCCTTGTATAATGCGGCATCAAATAAATGTTTGCAGCTAACCTTCCCAATACAAATGATGTTGCAGCGGCAATTGCACCCACGGTTGAAAGCAGATTTACAGTAATAAACATTACAATAATAATTACCACGAACTCGGTTGTTGTGCCCCATGTAATTGGTTTTGTGAATTTAACATTTACAAGCACCGCCCTTTGAAAACTGATCAACATAGTTAGTGCAGGAAGTATTGCCATTATCTTCAACGGAGTGCGCGCAAACTCGGATAATGAAACACTTAATCCGGACACATCTTCGAACCACAAATCTGCCAAAGGCGTAAAGGCAATTGTAAAAATAATTCCGGTTAAAGCACCGGTTAAAATAAGAGCGAAGTTTCTTAATGGAACGTAACCTTCGTTTGATTCTCCGAGCAAAGCAATTACAACTTCCTGGTATGATAAGCTTAACGCTCTGAAAATAAAAACGAATGAAGTAATTACGGGAAGTACCGCAAGCGATTCGAGAGCCATTTTGCTTTGTCCGACGAAGAAAGTTACAAGCGGTTGTACTCCTAATGCAATTAAAGATGTAAGCGCGAGCGGATAGTAGAATTTATAAATCTCTCTGTAAGTCAAATCGTTGTTCGGTGGAATGTCTTCGGCTTTAATCTTTTTTATTATGCCGAGTGACATCAGTTTACTTGCAATAGCTTCCACGATAACCGCAACCGATAATGCGGAAGCTCCCACAACAACTCCCGGCACGTCAAAGTATGAGAAAAGTACGAATGCGGTTGTCGTCATCGTTACAAGACGGATGACCGTACCGTAAGCAACTCTTCTTGTTAAATCGTTTCGTATTAAAATTCCCTGGTAAAATCTTCTGTAACCAATAGCACCGGGCCAGGGTATTAAAATTATAGTAGCAAGATGAGTCAGATAAGCAACATGGTGCGGCAGTCCGATAAGGTCTTCGGTTATAAAGTAGAAAATGGCGGGGATAACTAAAACTATAATTAACAACGTAATGATTAAGCTTAAAATATATGCAAAGTTTTTTAGCTTTTTATATGAATACTTATCTTTAACCAAAGCCGTCGATGCACTCATCATCATAATTACCGGTGCTTCTACAATTAGTGCAAAGGCGAATGCAACGCCGTATGCAGCAAGATTGTATTTTGGTTCGTCTAACCGAGCGATAAGTGCCGAAAGAAAAGGTCCTTCGACCGACATCATAAGCCATGTGGCTGCTAATGGGGTCCAGAATGTGAATATTTTTTTCTGTGTCAGATTACCGGAGTGCATTCGTGTTATAATTCTGTTTTAAGAATGACAAATTTAACAAGAAAATGATTAACATTATCCCGGATATTTTTTTAGATTAATAGCGGTAAGAAATTAATTCTAAGGAGAGAGAAATGAAAACGCTTAAGTTAATTCCGTTATTGTTCCTGCTTATGTTAGTAATCTCCTGCGGCGGCAACGAGAAGCAGGCGGAAGTTCCGGAACAGAATAAAGCCGAGTTGAGAAAAGCTGCGGCTGATTTTATGTCGGAACTAAAGGGAATATTAATGAACCAGGTTAAAACCAACGGATTTGCAAGCGCCGTTAAAGTTTGTTCCGATACGGCACGGGTGCTTACGAGCAACTTCGGAATGCAGAGGGGAATTTTTATTAAACGGGTATCGTTTAAGAACCGGAACAAGAATGATTATCCCGATGAGTTTGAGAGCAAGGTGATAAAACAGTTTGAGCAGATGAAAGAAGAAGGAAAGCTGGATAAAACCACGGAGTATTTTGAAGTTGTGAAAGAAGGTGAATTTAAATATCTGCGTTATGTAAAGCCGATAATAGTTGAAGCACCCTGCCTGAACTGCCATGGCAGCAGCGATGTTATACCAAAAGAAGTTAAGGAGATTTTATCTAAGAAATATCCCGATGATAAAGCAACCGGTTACGTCGTCGGAGATTTACGCGGAGCGGTCTCGGTTAAAAAACTGATCAAATAAAAAAGCAGCATGGGTAGCCGACCCATGCTGCATTTTAAAAGCAACTTAAATCGTCAATCAAATTACTTGATCAGCATCATCTTCTTCGAGTTAAAGTAATTACCTGCTCTGATGGTATAAATGTAAACGCCGCTCGGCAGGTTGGATGCATCGAACATAACTTCGTATTCGCCTGCAGGGAGTTCCTTGTTTACAAGCGTGGAAATTTCGTTACCCAAAACATCATAAACTTTAAGTATTACATTTTGCTTTTCAGCAATTGAATACTGAATTATTGTGGAAGGATTAAACGGGTTCGGGTAATTCTGTTCCAGCGAAAACTCTGCAACAACGGCAGGATAATCGTCGGCGCTTACAGGAACCGACTGGTAAGTGATAACATTAAAATCATCAAAGTGCCAGCCGTCTTCGGTAACAGAGCCATCCGATTTCATTAAAAACCTGAATGTGATTTGCTCACCGATAAAATCACTCAAATCAATTACCTCCTTAACCCACGTAAGTTGTGAGCCGTCGTAAAGCGGTTCTCCGTTAGGTTGAAAGCTTCCCACACCCGGATTGGTATATAATCCTTTCATCGGAATCCATGTTAAACCCTGGTTGGTTGAAATGAGAAACTGACCGTAATCCCAATCCGCTTCGATATCCCATTGGGTTTGAAACTCGATATTGGCACCTAACAATTCGTTCAAATCGATGGTTCCGTTGTATGTAAATGTAGCGGTGTAATTGTTCGGATAATTTGCACCGGGCGAATCTGTAAAAGAGTACGGTTCGGACGTGAACATCTCGGTTGTTATATCCCAGTTACCGGTTGCGGTCCAGTTGTCGGTGTTAGCCGCACTGTCAGAGAAGACAACATTTATTGGTGCTACGAAGAATTGGAAGAACTCATTCGGCGGAATATTGCCGGGAGGATTAAAACCGCCGCCGCCCAACGGAAGTGTTGTAACCATTAAAGAGTCGGCATCCTGGGCTGCAAGATAGTATTGAACAGTTGTTCCCAACGGCTGACCCGGAATTACAAAATCGTAAGCACCGCTTAAATTATTCGGTGAACCGACCACCTCGTAAAACTCCGAGAAACCCTCGCCGTAATTTACCCTGTAATACAAACGCGGTGCGCCTATCCCCGTACCGATGTTCAATCCGGTTACTATATTTGCGTTCGTTAAAATATCGTTTGTATTCTCTCTCGACGCAATGGGAGTGTGAACAATTTGCAAGTCAAGGTTAAGCGCCAACGTTGCAAGTGTAGCAAGAGAGAGTTTAACCATCTTTTCGTAGTATGGCGGGTTGTAAAAGATGTATTTATCGTTTGTTGTGTGATAGTAATCGTTAAAATCGTTATCGTCTTCAATTAATAATATTGCACCGTAGCCGTTGCTCCAGAAAGATGCATGGTCGCTGTAAGTGGCTCCGGGATTCATAATAACCAAATCCAACCCGATGTTGTAAGTTGCATTAACCTCAACCATTTTATCTTTCAACTCAATCGAGTTACCAGCGCTTCTTGCGTGAATGTTTGCAACATCATCGTTGTTCGAGTCCCATGCAATCATATCCATATTTATAACACCTAAAATCGAATCGCCCTGCGATGCCGCATTTTGTGCAAAATAATTGCTGCCCACTAACCCCTGTTCTTCTTCATCCCATAGTGCATAAACGATAGTGTAAGGAAATGAGTACTGTGATAAAACGCGGGCTGCTTCCAGCACACCTGTTGTACCGCTGCCGTTGTCATCGGCGCCGGGTGCGGTCGATCCCGTTGGCATATCGTCGTAATGTGCACAGATAATATATTTCTGATTCGGATATTCTGTTCCGTATTGTACTGCATATACGTTTCTTCCGGTAGAGCTGAATGACTGGTTGTGTACTTCCAGTCCGTAGTATTCAAATTTCTGCTGGATATAGTCCGCAGCTTTATCGTTACCGGGTTGATACTTATTGCGTGATTGGATTGTGTACGGCTGACCGTTGATTGTAGTTTCGATATCACCCGTCAGTTCTCTTGCGGTAAAAATAAGCGAATCGATATTTGTTGAATCTATAATTGATTGAACAACTGTAGATTGAGAAAGCAGATAAGTTTGTGTTAAAAGAACAAACAAAAGAACAAGAGGTATAAGTCTCTTCATAATGAACCCCTGTAAATAGTAAAATAATAAAGGTTAACTTCATTAGAAAATTATAAATTATGATTGTAAAACGCTAATTGTAACCCCGGGTGTGCTGTAATTTGACTGTATTTAATTGAGGCAATATGTTCGGAATAAAAACCTCTGAAAAGAAAAAGGAAGAATATAACCGGTAAGTTTATTTGTAGAATGTTTGTTTGTACCAGTTAACGGTTTCGCTAATTGCTTTTTCGTGGGGAGTTGAATGGTTGCCGAACATTCTTTCGAATTTGGAATGATCAACAACATAAGGATTTTCGTATGCCGGCAGAACTTCCTTCAGTTCTTTAACTATTGGGTTGAAGATGCTTAGGAGGTTAATAATAAATTTTGGTGTTGCTTTCATCGGCGAATTGGTTTTTGTTTCCTTAAGTATTAAAGCGAAAAGCTGCCGGGTTGTAAGAGTTTCGGCACTCGGTATATTCCACACTTTGCCGTAAGCATTGCTGTGTTCGGATAATATGACCAGCCCTTTTGCAAAATCTTTTATGTAAGTGTACGTGTGCGGCATATCAAGATTTCCGAAGAAGCCCAAAGTCTTTCCTTCAATTGCGTTTTTAAAAACTCTTTCTCCCAATACGGAGTTTAAAACACGCGGACCGTAAAAATCGGATGCTCTTCCGATAACGACCTCCAAATCACCCTGCCTGTGTTTTTCGATTAGCCGTTCTGCCATCTCTGCTCTTACTTTGGCTTTGTGTCCGATTGTTTTGTACGGTAAATCTTCGGATATTTTCGAATCGGGAACACCGTAAGGATAAAGATTATCGCCGTAAACAAGTTTGGCTCCCGCCGCTATTGCTCCGTTCATTATTCCGTAAGTAATTGAGGGAAACAGTTGTGCCCAGCTTGTATATGGCGGACTTGCACAGTGAAAGATAACCTCGGCGTCACTGCAAATGTCTTTGCATAATTCGGGGTCGGTTACATCGGCTTTACCGAGTTTAACACCATCGGGTACATTTGCTTTACCGCTTCTGTTATACATCCGGACGGTTACATTTTTTTTAAGCAGTTCTTCGGCGACACTGCAGCCCAGGGGTCCGGTTCCGAAAACAATTGCAGTTGAATAAGTATTTAACATTATATACCCGTGATTATTTTATAACAGAGATAAAACCAGTTGAGAAGAAAGGAGATTATCAGCGGACAAAAAATAATAAATTAAACCGACTATTCCTTACCGTAAAATAAAAAAGCCGCCCTGAATAAGGCGGCTTTGTAAATGGTTGGTAACGGTTTATAAATTCAATACTATTCTTGCATAGTAGAATCCACCGTTCATACCGAATTGAGTAACTCTCCTGCTGTAAACAAATCTTCCGTTACTTATGTTTCCGGGTTTGGTTTGTTTATCGGGGAAAGTATTAAATATATTATTGCCACCGACTGATATTTTTAAGCCGGGAATAATCCGGTAACCCAAATCGAGGTCGATAAGAGTTTTTGCACCGAACACTTCATCATTATTCGGGTTGGTAGGTTTGTAGTATATCTTCCCGAAATAATTTGCACGGGCAGTTATATCAAATCTTTCCAATCTGTAACTGATTGAAAACGTTCCCTTCTCGTGTGGAAGAGCGTCTTCCAATCTGTTCTTCTCTTCACGGTTGAAGATGGTTTCTTCAAATCCCGTTAGAAGAGATGAAGGAACATTTACTCTTAACACTTCCGTGCTGGTAAAGTTAGCTGACAGAGAGAAAGTTAACATTCCGCCGCCTGCTTGCATGTTGTATGTAGCCAGAAGATCAACACCCTGAGTTTTAGTATCGACAGCATTAGCCCAGAACTGAGCAGCACCTACTCCCTGGGAAGCAAACGGTGCCAATAATTCGGCAACTAATGAATCATTGCTGGTAAAACGGCTTGTAAGAACTATTCTGTCATCGATAGTTATATAGTAATAATCGGCAGAAAGAATTAGTCCCGGAAGAGGTGTTGCAATTAATCCGGCACTTATGTTTATCGATGTTTCCTCTTTCAAATCCGGAATACCGAAAGCTCTTGTTACCGAACTTTTGTTATTCGAAGTTAAAACCCTGCTCGGTTCAAGTTCACCGGTTACAGGATCGATAACGAACTGAATACTCACGTTGTTAAACCACATCTGGTGTAACGATGGTGCTCTGAAGCCGTTGCTGAAAGCGCCTCTTAAAGCAAAGTTTTTTCCGAAACCGATTCTTGTAGCAATCTTGCCTATAAACGCACTTCCGAAATCACTGTAGTTTTCAAATCTTCCGCCAATATCTAACAGGAAGTTATCTGAAAACTCGGTTTCCAAACCTGCATAAACACTAACGTTGTTTCTGAAACGGTCAACTTCGTTAGACGGCTGGAATCCCGCAAATACCTGTGAGCCGGGATTTTTCGGTTTGCCGGTTGAGGTTGTATCGAAATCGATACCGGGGCGGTCGCCTCCGTTACCGAGCTGCCACGATGCTTCCTCGCCTGCAGTAATTGAGTAATTTTGTACTCTAAACTCACCGCCTAAGTTAAGAGAGAGAGATTTTAAAGCACCTTTTGTGTCGATAAATCTAACGATATCAAGGTTTCCAACGGTTTGTGCAAATCCAAGATTACCTGCATCAAACGAAATGGGGCTTGACGGACCCATAGAGGCGTTGTTAGTATTTTCGATATTAAACAAAAAGTTGTTTGATCCGTAATCAACACTAAAATCGAAATCCCATCCGTCGATGTTACCTTTTAAACCGCCGACAAACGATATGTCTCTTATTTCGGTATGTATCTCGGGCAAAAAGCCGTTCGGATAAAGTTCGGGAACAACTCTTTCTTCCTGGTATGGTAATCTGAAGAAACCGGTAGCCATACCTTTTCTGTGAGACAAGCCGCCGAAAGAGTAAAGCTCGAACTCGTTGCTTAGCGGTATGGCTGTGTTATACCATGCCATTCCGTAAGTACCTTCGCTTTGACCTGTTTTCATAGTAAAGTCATCGCGGGTAAGTCCTCTTCGCTGCAATTCCTGATCGTCGGGTAATATACCTTTTGCAGGATCTCCCTGTCCGTCCGGTGTAAAGATAGGACCGGTCCAGGTATCTGAACGGTTTGTACGACCTCTGTCCAGGAATTCGCCAGTTACCGAAAAGTAACCGTCGTTACCAATCTTGGTTCCGTAGTTAACCGAAGTTCTTACTTGCTCGCCGTCGCCTTCGCCGGTAACTCCGGTTTGAATATCAGCAGAAAGTTTAGCACTGCTCTTCAGTACTATATTGATAACGCCTGCAATAGCATCCGAACCGTACTGTGAAGCAGCACCGTCGCGTAAGATTTCTATTCTTTCAACTGCTGATAAAGGAATAGCATTTAAATCCGTACCGACAGTTCCGCGACCAAAGGTTCCGTTAACATTAATGAGTGCACTTGTATGCCTCCGTTTTCCGTTAACGAGTACCAATACCTGATCGGGACCTAACCCGCGCAAAGATGCCGGATTAATATGATCGGTTCCGTCCGATATGGTTTGTGGTGAAGCATTAAATGAAGGGGCAAGGTACTGTAGTACCTGGTCGAGCTGAGTGTAACCGGTTTGTTTTATTTCGGTTCCCGAAATAATATCGACCGGTACCGGGGTTCCGGTTACCGTTCGCAGGGTTCTTGAACCGAGGACTATCAGCTCGCCGCCTAATTGCAATGGGGCTTCTTTTAGCTGGAAATCCACAGTAACGGTTTCGCCTGCTTTAACGGTTACTTTCTTCTCGACTGCCTCGTAACCCAAGTATCCCGCACGAAGAGTATAAGTGCCGGGCATCAGGTTATGTTTGAAGGTTCCATCCATCGAGGTTGTAAACCCGGTGGTAGTTCCCACCACAATTATGTTTACACCGATTAATGGTTCCCCGGTTGTTGCGTCAGTTACTGTACCCGTAACGGTTCCTTTTTGCGCAAATGTGAATGCACTCAGAAGCAGGAACAGAAAGAGGGTAAATAGTAAATGTTGTTTTTGCATATAGCATCCTCCTGTATAGTGAAACGATTTTACAAACTAACAAAATTAATGTTTGATAGCAAGCAAATATTACACTTTTGTTAGCTTTTGTGGTTCTCCCTGTTTGTGAGCGAAAAGTTAGTATGAAATATTTTAGTCGGTTGTAAAGCGGCAGACAGAAATTTATTTTTCCCGATTTAAAAGGAGGATGATTTTTACCGTTAAATGGTTTTCATTAATAAATTCCGGTTGATTGTGGTGCGGCTCAGGACAAATCGTGAATATGAATATTGCTTATTAAAGCCGATAACTCGTTATCAATTTCTTCGCCCTTATTTCTTGCGTACCAAAGATGCAGTTTCGAATTGAACTCTTCCTTCGTTAATCCTTTTTCCTTTAATGATGAAACAAGTTCCTGCGCGGCTTTGGGTCGCGGACCCCACCTGAACAATTCATTTCCATCATTGTCGAATGCTACCAGTACGGGAATACTGCGGCTTCCGTTAGTCAGGTATTTGTCCATTATGTGCAGGTTCTTATCACGCTGAATTATTCTGAGCTTTATGTTTTCGTTGAGTGCTGCCGCTTTGGCTATTATCGGCAGGCTCTGTGCAGAATCGCCGCACCAGCTTTCTGTTATAACAAGCCACAACTGAGGTGTGTTTACTTTATTTACTGCTTCAATCAGCTTTTCCGAAGGCGAATATTGTTTTTCAAGGCGCCGGCTGCGTTGTATGTTTAGTTTCTTATATTCGTAGTATTTTCTGTCTATTCCTTCTAATTCATCAGGATTTGTATTCTCCACATCTTCAACGATTTGTTGAAGAAAATCCTCGTAAGTCATCGGATCAACCGGTTTCATCTCTGTTAAAAATCGCGGTAGCAAAATTTCCTCTTTCATAAATTTTCCTTCTAAAAATGTAATAACAGTCTTAATTAGAGTGTTTTGTTTCAAAAAGGATTCAGAGGATGATGCGCACATCACATTTTTTTTATGTTGATTATAAGCCATTTAAAATAAACTTTTATTATCAGCAAAAAGATTATAACTTTACTCCCGAAGTCAAATAATTATTGTACGGCATAAAATGACAACAGAAACAAAATATTTTACCCCCGAAGAAGCGCAGAGAACGCTTCCCTTAGTAAAACAAATAGTTAAAGATATACTTGACACAACCCGCGAAATGCGCTTAATTGCCGATGAGGTGGGAACTGGGGCGGAGGACGACCCGAGAATCAGACGAATGGTTGGTGATGTGGATAAGTTTATGAAAGAGTTGGAAGAAATAGGATGTTATTTTAAGGATTGGAATTTTACGATCGGGCTTGTCGATTTTCCTTCCGTTATTGACGGAGAGGAAGTATTCCTTTGCTGGCGAAGTGATGAGGAGAGCATAAGATACTTTCACGGTCTTGATGAAGGAGTTAAAGGACGCAAACCGATACCGGAAGGATATTTATCGGAATAGTGTTTTAGTCGGTAAGTTCAAACTCTACCGGACGTGTAGTCGAGTTATCAGAAAAATTATCTTTGATATCGAAAATTAATTTATACTTGCCTAACTTATATGTAGAATCGAGTTCGAACTGAACTTCGAGCTGTATATCCTGAAACTCTTCATCGTTCGTTTCATTAATACTATCAGTAAAGATTTTTGATATCTTTTTCCCTTCGGGTGTAATTAAATCTACACTGTAATCCAACGAAGCTTCGAATGTACCGGATTGACTGTCTTCCCTCTGCTTAAATCCTTTAACATGTATTAAAGCATTCACTTCCCAACTGTCGCCTAAATCGTAAGCAAAAGCTTCGGGGTTAAATGCTTCCAATTTATACTCATCATCTTTACCACAGCCGGCAAGAATGAAAAGAGCAAGAATGATAATAATGTAGTTAATTTTCATATTGTCTTCCGGAATAATAAACCGGCTGACTCAACAATCATAAAAGGAGCAAATAATGGGTCAGCATTATTTAATATGTGAGCCAGCCGCCAAAAAATTGTTAGCTGTTTTTTGCCTGAAAATCTTTCATGAAATCTACCAATTCTTCAACACCTTTTACAGGAAAGGCATTGTAGATTGATGCTCTCAAGCCGCCAACCGAGCGGTGTCCTTTCAAACCGCTGAACCCTGCAGCCAGTGCTTCATCAACTAATTTTTTCTCCAGCTCTTCTGTCGGGAGATTGAAAGTTACATTCATTAACGAACGGCTTTCTTTTTCAGCATGACCTTTATAGAATCCGCCGCTTTCATCGATGCAGTTGTAAAGCAGTTCGGCTTTATTTTTGTTCCTTTCATACATTGCGTCGAGTCCGCCGTTGTTCAGCAGCCATTTGGTAACGAGTCCAATCATATAAATGCCGAAAGTGTTCGGAGTGTTGAAGAGCGAATTCTTTTCGACGTGTGTTTTGTAATTTAACATTGTCGGAAGGTCATCGGAACATCTTTCCAGCAAATCTTTTCTGATTATAACCAAGGTAACACCGGCAGGACCCATATTTTTTTGTGCGCCCGCATAAATAATTCCGTATTTACTCACATCAATTTTTTTATGGAGAATATCGGATGATGCATCGCAAACGAGTGTTACGTCACCGACTTCCGGTTCGCTTTTCCACTGCGTTCCGTATATTGTGTTATTGGATGTGAAGTGAACAAACGATGCATCCGGGTCGAGCTTTAACTCTTCCTGTTTCGGAATTCTGTTAAAGTTCTCCTCTTCGGTTGATGCGGCAATGTTTACTGCTCCAACTCTCTTTGCTTCCTTAACCGCTTTTTTAGACCACGAACCGGTTACAATATAATCCGCTTTGTTTTTAGGCGGCATGATGTTCAACGGAACCATATAAAACTGCAAGCTTGCACCGCCCTGTAAGAACAGCACCGAATAATCGTCCGGAATGTCGAGCAGTTTTATTAAATCTTCCTTTGCCTGATTGATTATGTTATCGAAAGTTTTTGAACGATGGCTGATTTCCAATACAGACATTCCTACGCCCGGCAGTGCCATCAAATTTTCCTGTGCTTCTTTTAAAGCTTCATCCGGCAGCACCGCAGGTCCTGCACTGAAGTTATATATTCTTTTTTCCATGATTCACCTCTTTGTATTCTGTATGAAGTATAAATTGTTAAATCAAATGAGTTAACAGACCGTCTCTTAATTTCGGTTCGAACCAGGTTGACTTGGGCGGCATAACTTCTCCGGCGTCCGAAATGTTCATCAGGTCATCAACAGTAACCGGATATAATGAAAATGCAACCGCTGCTTTTCCGCTGTCAACCAATCGTTCCAATTCTTTTGTTCCTCTTATTCCGCCGATAAAATCAATCCTGTCGCTTGTCCGCGGATCTTCAATTCCTAAAACCGGATTAAGCAAAAAGTTTTGCAATATGCTCACATCCAGTTTTTCACCGACCGAATCGGATAATGAATTGCTTGCAAGCACCGAATCCCTCGGTGTAAGAGTGAACCATTCACCGTCGAGGTACATACAGAAAGTTCTTCTTTCCTTCGGTTCTTTCTGCCCGGTTTTTTCCACCGCGAACTTTTCACTTACTTTATTTAAAAACTCGTCTTTGCTGTTTCCATTCAGGTCGAACACAACACGGTTGTAAGGCAGTATCTTCAACTGCTCACCCGGAAAGATAACTGCAATAAAATAATTATACTCTTCTTCACCTGTATAATTCGGATTTGCTTTCCGCTTCTCTTCCCTTGCCCGGCTTGCACTTTTTGCCCGGTGATGTCCGTCAGCAACATAAAGCTTATCAATCTTTTCGAATTCATCAATAATAAGTTGATTGTATTCATCCGGAAGAATCCATACAGTATGCTGTATTCCGTCGGGTGCGGTAAAATCGTACAACGGTTCGGAACCGTTTACTGTTTTGTTGACTACGTCGTTTATGCTTTCAGTACCGCGGTAAGTTAAAAACACAATTCCGGTTTGTGCCTCGGTTGTTATTATGTGGTTCGTTCTGTCGTCTTCTTTTACTTTTCTTGTTTTTTCATGTTTTAATATAACATCGTTGTCGTAATCATCAACTGAAAACGTTGCTGTAATTCCAATCTGTGCCCTGCCGTCCATTATCAATCTGTATAAATAAAAATGCGGCTGCTCATCAATAATTAACGGAGCTTCTTCCTTTAACTTATTTAAGTTTTCTTTTGCTTTTTCGTAAACTGCTTTATCGTAAGGATTAACATCATCGGGCAAATCGATTTCCGCTCTTGTAACGTGAAGAAAGCTTAGAGGATTATCCGCCGCAAGCTGTTTAGCTTCCTCGCGGTTAACAACATCGTAAGGAACGCTTGCCACAAGATGAGCATTTTCTTTTCCGGGTCGTAGTGCTTTGAAGGGTCTGATTACTGCCATATAATTACATCTCCACTTTAAAAAGATTTGAAAATTCGGTTCGTTTAAAATCAACAAATTTGATACAATAATCCATTTTTATTTGGGTAAAATTTTATCGGCGCTAAAAGCGGTAATTGATGGTTACCGAATGGTAATTCTGATTTATGATGACTAATTTTGCACAATTCTTTATAAAACTAATAACCGGAAACAAAAGAAAAGTCTATTGAAAAAGAAAAGACGAATCGGCAGAGACGAAGTTGTTGGGACGTACAGAATCCACGGTGACTTTTACTCGAAGTTTCTCGACAATAAAAGAAACATAATCGTATGGCTTCCACCCGGATACAAAAAGCAGCGGAATGCAGATAAAGTTTATCCGGTGCTTTATATGCACGACGGGCAGAACATTATCGATCCGAAAACTTCGTTTGCAGGAATGGACTGGCGGGTTGACGAAACTGTTGCCCGTCTTTCGAAAGCCCGAAAAATGAAGGAGATAATAGTTGTCGGCATTTACAACACGCCGGACAGATTGGAGGAATACAGTCCCGGCGAACGCGGAGAATTATATTTGAAATTTATAACCGAAGAATTGAAACCCTTTATCGATTTGAATTACAGAACACTACCTGACAGGGACAACACCGCGATAATGGGTTCATCAATGGGCGGGTTGATTTCGTTTATTGCCGGATGGAATTATGATGATGTGTTTTCGATGGTCGGTTGTATGTCGAGTTCTTTTTATTACGATAATGAAAAAGTTTTTGAAATAATTAACGCTTACGAAGGACCGAGAAAAAAAGTTAAGTTTTATATCGACCATGGGGAAGACGGACTTTTAAGAGGACAACGAATGTTCTGCAAACTTACGGAAAGAGGTTATGTTATTGGAAAGGACATCGATTACTTTTACGCACCCGGCGCAGAGCATAACGAAGCTGCCTGGGCGGAAAGATTAGAGCGACCACTGCGTTTCTTTTTTGGAACATCATAATGTAGATTGCTTTGAATTGCAGGATTATATATATTAAATAGAAAAGAAGAGGAAAACCCTATGAAAACCAAAAGGAACTTTACAGCAATAATTGAAAAAGACGATGATATGTATGTTGCACTCTGTCCGGAGCTTGACGTTGCAAGTCAGGGAAAGAGCGTTGAAGAGGCGCGAAAAAATCTTAAGGAAGCAATTGAATTGTTTTTGGAAACCGCTGAACCTTCTGAAATTAGGGAGAGACTACACTCCGAATTGTTTGTAACTCAGCTTGAGGTTGATGTTGTTTAAACTCAAAGTTCTTATTACACTAATCCTTTCTTTTTTGCTGCTGTCCTGCAATTCCGACAAACCTGAAAATCTTACTATTGCAAAGCGAGAAGTTCAGAAGTATTATGAGTCGGGAAAGTTTTATGAAGAACTGAACGAAGTTGTTGAAGATGCAATCGATAAGTTTAAAGACGTGGAGATAAAAGACAGCTCGGTAGTTATTTTTGATGTTGACGAAACAGTTTTGAACAACTACGAGCTTGCAAAGCAAATGGGGTTCGGATACGTATATAAAATAAATAAAGAGTGGAATGCCAAAGCAACAACACCCGCTTTTCCGCAGGTTAAAAAGCTGTACGATTTTCTTCTTTCAAAAGGCGCACACATAATTTTTCTTACCGGCAGAAACTTTCCCGAATACGAAGTAACCTATAAAAATCTTAAGTATGCCGGGTTCACTGTATTCGATACTCTGATTACACAAATAGGTGATGAAACAAAGATGCCGGCGATGGAATTTAAAAGCATGAAGCGAACCGAATTGGTAAAGAAGGGTTACGATATTATAGGCACCGTTGGCGATCAGCCGAGTGATGTTGAAGGTCCTTATCATGGTATTCAGGTAAGGATACCGAATTATCTTTATGCGGATATTTATTGATTCACCTCAATTTTCAACCCATCCCTCTTTGAAAAATTCGTTATATTTGCATTTCCGTTTAATTTTAGAATAAAACCATGACAGAAAACAAAACTACAGACATACCAAAAGCGTACGATCCTTCCAGTGTTGAGGATAAATGGTACAAATACTGGCTCGATAATAAAATCTTTCATTCCGAAATTGATGAAACAAAAGAGCCGTACGTAATTCCCATTCCTCCGCCGAATATTACCGGCATGCTTACAATGGGACACATTCTTAACAATACAATTCAGGATATTCTTATTCGCACGAAAAGAATGCAGGGTTACAATGCCTGCTGGGTGCCTGGCACAGACCACGCATCGATTGCAACCGAAACGAAGGTTACAAAATTTCTTGAAGAGCAGGGAATTAGTAAATATGAAATCGGAAGGGATGAATTCTTAAAGCATTGCTGGAAATGGAAAGAACAGTACGGCGGGATAATTATTCAGCAGCTTAAAAAACTCGGCGTTAGCTGCGACTGGGAACGCGAACGCTTTACGATGGATGACGATTATTACCGCGAAGTTATAAAAGCATTTGTGCAGCTATATAAAGACGGAAAAATATACCGCGGCTACCGTATGGTAAACTGGGATCCTGCTTCGAGGTCTGCAATCTCCGATGAAGAAGTTTTATACAGAGAGGTGAACGGAAAGCTGTGGTACCTGCGTTATCCTGTTATCGGAACGGATAGACACCTTGTTGTTGCCACTACCCGACCCGAAACAATGTTAGGCGATACAGGAGTTGCAGTTAATCCGGATGACGAAAGATATAAAGATGTTATCGGCAAAAAGGTTCTTCTTCCTTTAGCCGAAAGAGAGATACCGGTTTTTGCCGATGATTACGTTGATATGGAATTTGGTACCGGCGCCGTTAAAGTAACTCCGGCACACGATGTAAACGATTACGAAATGGGACAGCGGCATAATCTGAAAGTGATAAACATCTTTAACGACGACGCAAGCACAAACGAGAATGTGCCGGAAGAATTTCAGGGAATGGACAGGTTTGAAGTAAGGAAGAAAGTCGTGCAAAAGTTGGAAGAGTTGGGACTGATAGAAAAGATTGAAGATTACACGCACAAAGTCGGTTACTCCGAACGGGGCGGCGTTCCGATTGAGCCGTATCTTTCGGAACAGTGGTTCATGAAAATGGATGAACTTGCAAAGCCGGCTTTGGAAGTCGTTAAAGAAGGTAAGATAAATTTTTATCCCGAACATTGGAAAAAAACATACTTCCACTGGATGGAGAATATAAAGGACTGGTGTATATCGCGCCAGCTTTGGTGGGGACACAGAATTCCGGTCTGGTATCATAAAGAAACCGGCGAGGTTTATTGCGATGTTGAACCGCCGAAAGATATTGAAAACTGGCAGCAGGATGAAGACGTGTTGGATACCTGGGCATCGAGCTGGCTTTGGGCTCACGCTATCTTCCGCACCAAAGAAGAGCAGGATTACTACTATCCAACCAGCACGCTTGTTACCGGTCCTGATATAATCTTTTTCTGGGTTGCGCGAATGATAATGGCGGGAATGTATTTCAAAAAAGATATTCCTTTCCACGATGTATATTTCACAAGCATCATCCGCGATGTTAAAGGCAGAAAGATGAGCAAGTCGCTTGGCAATTCTCCCGACCCGTTAGAAGTGATAAAAGATTATGGCGCCGATGCTCTTCGCTTTACAATCATTTATCTTGCACCGTTAGGTCAGGATGTTCTGTTCAGCGTTGATAAGTGTGAAATAGGAAGAAACTTTGCGAACAAAATATGGAATGCCGGAAGATTTCTTTTGATGAACTCAAAAGAAATTTCGTTAAACAAATCTCTGACAAATAAACACATTGACTTTGCGGATGAATGGATAATCTCACGCTTCAACAGAACGCTGAAGCAATTAAACGAGGCAATGGATAACTTTGAAATTAATAATGCAACGAAGATTATTTATTCATTTGTCTGGAATGACTTCTGTGACTGGTACGTTGAGTTAATTAAAAACAGGTTATACGGCGACGACGAGGAAGTTAAAGCTGCAGTACTTACAAGAGCCATTTCTATATTTGAAAATATGCTTAAGATTGTTCATCCGTTTATGCCGTTTATAACCGAAGAGTTGTATCAGTTGATTGAAGAGAGAAAACCGGGCGAAAGCATTTCAACGGCTTCGTATCCTGAAGTTGATGAAAGCTTAATCAACACTTCAGCCGAAGATGAGATGCAGTTTGTCCAGGAAATAATAACGGCAATAAGAAACATTCGCGGCGAGATGAATATACCGCCCTCGAAACCGGTTAATGCCTTTATTAAATCTTCCGAAGTAAAACAGCATCAGATTGAATACATTAAAAAGCTTGCACGGGTAGAATCGGTTACCGTTGATGCGAATTTGCAAAAGCCGAAAGCAAGTGCATCGGCAGTGATGAAAGAATGTGAAATTTACATTCCGCTTGAGGGACTGATAGACCTTGATTTGGAACGGCAAAGAATTGAAAAAGAGATAAAACGTCTGGAAGGTTCGTTAGCCGGAATCGAGAAAAAATTATCCAACGAAAAATTTATCAACAACGCACCGCCGGAAGTTGTTGAACGGGAAAAAGCAAAGCAGAAGGATTGGAAAGAAAATATAATTAAATTGAAAGAAATTCTTATTAATTTAAATCAGTGAAATGCCTGGCATTAATGATAAAATAGAATGCTGGAGTGAAGTTGCTGAATATTAAAGCACGGTACCCGGGCTATAGAAAGGAAATATTAAAAGATTTAAATTTCCGTGTTTGTAAAAATATGTTTGATAAATCGAAAGAGTTAATTGAATGGATAAAGAGCAAGCTATCGAATTAGTGAAAAAATATGCTGATATTATCAAATCATCTTTTAACATTAAGAAAGTAGTTTTATACGGATCTTATGCAAGCGGAAAGCAAACGGCTGATAGTGATATAGATGTTGCTGTTGTGGTAGATAAAATCAATTATAATATATTGGATGCCGAGGCAAAACTGTATAAATTAAGAAGAGAATTGGATTTGCGGATTGAACCAATATTGTTGGATGAAAGAGAAGATGTTTCAGGGTTTAAAGATGAAGTTCTGAAAACAGGAATAGTAGTTTATCAAAGAAATTAATTTACAGCCACGAATTTCACTAATTAACACGAATTAAAATTCCATTTGAGGCAAAACTAAACCGCTCGTAAAAACTGCACGCTAAACAATTTGTTATCATCAACCCAGACTTTTTCGACATCATAAATTCCTTCAACCAATTCCGCAAAACTTTGCAGACTGTATTTATATGAATACTCTGTTAAAATGGTTTCGTCTTTTTCAAATTTAAATTCATGTTCTTCGATGTGAACAATCTGATTCTCTGTGCTGATAAGATGCATCTCAATTCTGCAGTGTCTTTCATTAAAGAATGCATGATGTTTAAATTTATTCCGGTCGAAATCCGCATCGAATAAATCATTGATATGTTTTAACATATTCAAATTGAATTCAGCCGTAACATTTTTTTTGTCGTTGTATGCGGCATGTAAAATACTTTTATCTTTTATCAGATCGACGCCGATTAAAAGACCGCTCCCTTTTCCACAGGTGTTCGCAATTCGTTTAAGAAAAGTTTTTGCTTCTTCCGGGGTAAAGTTGCCGATTGTTGACCCGGGATAAAAAGCATCGATTGAACTATACTGCTTCGGAATTTCGGGCAGCGAAAAATCTTCGGTATAATCTGCTGCCAAAGGAAAGATGTTCAGTTGCGGATAATCCGATTTCAAACAATCTGCGGCTTTGTGCAAATGTTCTGCCGAAATATCCACAGGAACGTAAGCCGCTAATGATTCAAGATGCTCGATGAGTAATCTTATTTTAGTACTGCTGCCGCTTCCCAATTCAACTAACAAACTTTCCTCACCTATTTGCGAAACAATCTCTTCAATATTATCACTCATAATTTTTATTTCGGTACGTGTCGGATAATATTCGTCAAGTTCGCAAATGTCATCGAACAGTTGTGAGCCGCGCTCATCGTAAAACAATTTGCTCGGCAGTTGTTTTTGCTCTTTGCTTAATCCCTCTAAAACTTCCGATAACAACTGAGCGTTTTCACTCTCTAAAATTTTCGCTTCCATTTTAATCCTTAATATCTTTTGCTAATCTTATTCCCATAAACTGCCAGCGTGAGTGCGGCGGGAAAAAGTTTCGGTATGTTTTTCTTATATGGGTTTCGGAAGTTGCACACGAACCGCCGCGCAGCACCATCTGATTGTTCATAAACTTTCCGTTGTATTCACCTAACGCACCGGGCAGAGGTTTGTAGCCAGGATAAGGTGAGTAAGGGCTTTGCGTCCATTCCCATACATCGCCGTACATTTGGTTTAATCCATCGCTTTGGTCTGTTAAAGGAACGGGATTATAGTTTTGGTTTTCTACAAAGTTACCCTTGTATGGCAAATCGCCTGCTGCAATTTCCCATTCGGCTTCGGTAGGCAGCCGCGAATCTTTCCATCTCGCAAAAGCATCGGCTTCGTAATAGCTGACGTGGCAAACGGGTTCTTCCGGCTCGACTTTTCTGAAACCGTTCAATGTGAAACTCCACCATTCGCCGTTTTGCTTTTCCCAGTAAAGCGGAGCCGTCCATTTTTCTTTTTGAACCACAGCCCATCCGTCCGAAAGCCATAATGTTTCATCTTCGTAACCGCCGGCGTCTATAAATTCAATGTATTCTCTGTTTGTAATCAACCGGTTTGCAAGCCGGAAGGGATATAAATATTCTTTGTGTCTCGGTGTTTCGTTATCGTAAGTAAAGCCGTTACCATCGTGACCGATTTCAAAAATACCGCCGTCAAAGTCAATCCACGTTATTTCTGGAGTTTTATCTTTCGAAGCAATTTCGTTTTCGTGATACACAGGATTCAGAGGATTGTGAGACAGAACATGCTTTATATCGGTAAGTAAAAGTTCCTGATGCTGCTGCTCGTGATTCAACCCTATTTCAATTACAGGTGCATATTCGTTGTATGTTTTATCGTCGGCTTTCTCAATAAACTTAAGCAGGTTGTTATTTACGAATTCTCTGTACTCATAAATTTCTTTTACTGTCGGGCGCGATAAAAATCCACGTTGCGGTCTGAACCAGCGCTGACCTATCCTCACATAGTAGGAATTAAAAAGATATGTGTACAAAGGATGAATCGATTTATAGTTTTCATCGGCTTTGCTTAAAACAAACGCTTCGAAGAACCAGCTTACATGTGCAAGGTGCCATTTGGTCGGACTAACATCGGGCATGGTTTGTATAACGTAATCTTCGGTTTCTAACGGTTCGCAAAGTTTCTCTGTAAATGATCTTACCTGCATAAACTTTTCTGCAAGTAGTTTTCTATCCGTCAGCAGATTTTTTTGCTCTGCCGCAGACGGGTTTTCGATCGACACTTCGTTGGTTGTGTTCATTTAAATTATTTTATCATTCTATTGTTATAAATGTTTATTGTAATAAAAATAAGAAAGATTATTACTAATTGCTTTGCAATAATCGTTGCATAAGAGCAGCGTCACATCAATTTCCGGTAATACGTAAACGTGTGGTATTGCTTTTCTCGAATTAACAAACTATTATCAAATTGCTTTTGAAAAAATAGGATAACCTTATGAAGTCTTTTGTCATCTTTATTACAATTTTATTTTTTAGTGAATTAATAACCGCTGCCGGAAATTTAGAAGTTATTAATGTCATTCCTGCTCGACAATCGATTACGGCTTTACCTTCGGACGGAATAACAATTGGGTTTAATATGCCCGTCGATCCGGCATCATTTAATGATACAACGTTTATGGTTTGGGGAAGATGGTCGGGTGTGCATAAGGGTATGTTGAGTTTTAACGGCCATAACACGCAAATTACTTTTAATCCCGATAAAGATTTTTTCTATGGTGAATGGGTAACGGTTGCTTTATCAAAAGGAATAAAAGACTCCGGCGGAAGCAATATGCTTCACGGCTTCGCATGGAATTACTGGATTATTACTACACAGGGCACCCTCGATCTTGTAAGAACCGCGTCTATTGAAGTAAGACAGCCCGGCGAGGGATGGATACAAACTTACGGCACTTACGCAGGAGATTTGGACGGCGACGGCTGGAGTGATTTTTTAGTGCCGAATGAAAGACCGAACGACGTACGTGTTTTTATGAATGACGGAACCGGAAGTTATAACAATTTTACAATATTCGAAATCATAGGCGGTTCGCGTCCGAGTACGAACGAAGGAATGGATTTTAATCTCGACGGATTAATTGATGTTGCGGTCGGTAACAGCACGAATGATAAAGTAACAATTTTTATAGGTGACGGAATGGGTGGATTTTCCAACATTCAAAATTATAATGCGGATACTGGTGTGCGGGGATTGGTTGTAATTGATGTGAACGGTGACGGCTTTATGGATATCGTTACAGCAAACAGGGATGCAAACAATGTTTCCGTTTTGATGAACAACGGGGACGGAACATTTGCTTCGCCTTTTAATTTTGAAGGCAACGGTAACGGCGAAACCGCCTGCGCATCTGCGGATGTAAACGGCGACGGGATAATGGATTTGTTCATCGGTGCAATAAACAGCAACGAAGTGATATTATTTTTGGGTGACGGCGACAGCAGCTTTACTTTC
>JAJRSV010000365.1 GCA_024278655.1 Bacteroidota bacterium
GAAGGAATGATTCGTGCTTTTATTAAAAGAGTAAGAGCAGGAGTGTTAAGCAGCAGACGCGTTGTTGTTGCCGTGCCGAGCGGTGTAACCGAAGTTGAAAAACGTGCAGTGCGCGATAGTGCCGAGCATGCGGGAGCAAAGGAAGTTCATCTTATTGCCGAACCGATGGCTGCCGCAATAGGTATTGGAATTGACGTTGATGCTCCTGTAGGAAATATGATAATTGATATCGGCGGTGGTACTACCGAGATTGCAGTAATTGCTCTTTCCGGAATTGTTAACGAAGAATCGATTAGAATTGCCGGCGATGAAATGAATTATGCGATTATGCAATTCTTTAAAAGAAATCATAACATACTTATCGGCGAAAGAACCGCCGAAGCAATTAAGTGCGAAGTCGGCTCCGCCGTACCGCTTAAGGAAGAGATAACCATTCAGGTTAAAGGACGTGACCTGGTTGGAGGCATTCCCAAAACTACAGAAGTAAGTTCGGTTGAAATAAGAGAAGCACTTAACGAAGCTGTCGGACAGATAATCGATGCAATTCGTCAAACACTCGAACGCACTCCGCCCGAACTTTCGGCTGATATACTGGACAGGGGAGTTATGCTTACAGGCGGCGGCGCGTTGCTTAAAGGACTGGATGAAAGAATCAGAATGGAAACAAACCTTCCGGTTCATGTTTCCGAAGATCCGCTTACGGCGGTAGTGCGCGGCGCAGGAAAAGTAATAGATAACCTTAACGATTACTCAAAAGTACTTATTCGTAACAGAAGATATTAATGATACGATTCTTTACTAACGTATGGAATAATTTTAAAGAATACATCGTCCTTGTAATACTAATTCTTGCCAGTTTAATAATCCTTTCGCAAAACAAATCGCCGCAGGTTCAAAAAGTCCGTGCAATTGCATTCGGCAGTTTTGCCACATTCACATCAATTATATCCGATATGTTCAGCGTAACCGATTTAAAAAGAGAAAACCAGCAGCTAAGGGAACGCAACGCCGAGCTGATGATACAGATAAGCAAGCTGCGGAAGTACGGAATTATTAACGAAGAGCTTAAAGATTTGTTAGGATTCAAAGATACTGCTAATGTTCCGCTAATTCCCGCAACCATTATTTCCCGTTCACTTTCGATGACACAGAATATGTTAACATTAAATGCGGGTAGAAAGCATGGCGTGCTTCCGGGTATGCCGGTTGTAAACGACCGTGGGTTTATCGGTATCGTGCATTCGGTGTCCGAAGATTTTTCGATTGCCCGGACACTGAATAATGTTGATTTGAAATTAACGGTAATGGATGAACGTAGTCGTATAAACGGAATAATGAAATGGACCGGGGAGGAACTGGTTATTATTAATATCCCTAACACTTTTGATATTAAGATAGGCGACAGGATTGTAACTTCCGGTATCAGTTCGATAGTGCCGTTGCCTTTACCGGTTGGTATTGTAGAGGAATTCAGACCGAGTGAAACAAGCGGATTTAGTTACATTAAAGTAAAACCTTTTGTCGATTTAAAACCGATTGAAAATGTTTTTATAATTGCTGAAGTGCAGAGCAAACAGAAGAAAGATTTGGAATTAAATTTTTACAGGCGGCAGTCAGATGAAATTCGATAAAATATTTCCTTTCCTGATATTCTTTGTCGGTTTATTGGTTCAGGTAACTATTATACCGCTTGTTTCAATTAATGGTATTGTTCCCGATCTTATTTTAATTATGCTTGTTTATTACTCGATAACAAGAGGACAACTATACGGAACGGTGTTGGGTGCTTACTACGGTCTTTCGGTCGATTTGATTACGGGCAGTCTGCTCGGCAGTGCAATGCTGTCAAAAACTCTTGCCGGATTTATTGCCGGATATTTTTCCACGGAAACAAAACGGGATATTAATATTTCAACATTTAATTTTTCGATGATTGTTTTTCTCTGTTCGATGATCGATACTCTTATTTTTTCATTCTTCTCAGCATTCGATTTTAACACTAACTTTGTAACCGTTCTTTTCGAGCATGCTTTGCTACCGTCTTTATATACTGGAGTTGTGAGTATATTATTTATATTTTCCCCCTTCAGAAGGAAAAGATTATTATGAACACGGAAAGCTTTGCATCGATACACCGGAAAACATTAATCTCGGTACTGATAATAATCAGTGCGGCACTGCTTGGGTTTCGCCTGTTCCAGATGCAGATAATAAACCGGAATGCGTACGAGAACAAATCCGCCGAGAACAGTATTAAAAGCATAGAACAGCTTCCGTTGCGGGGTGTGTTTTACGACAGGAACGGAAAGCTGCTCGTTAGCAACGTTCCCGCTTATACTTTAAGAATAACTCCTGCCGAATACGATAAAAAGCTGAACCATCTACTTGAAACGGTTTTGGAAGTTGATTCGGGTTACATCGATAATATACTTTACCAATACAGGGCTTTTTCGAAATACCAACCGGTTAAAATAAAAAGGGGAGTCGGGTTCGATATTATTGCGTGGCTCGAAGAAAATTCGGAAGAACTGCCCGGCGTAGATTATATTGTTGAAATGCACAGGGATTATCCCGCCGGAGTGAACGGCTCGCACATATTCGGTTACATAAAAGAAATTTCGCCTAAGCAGTTAAAGAAGCAGAAGGATTATTACAACCTCGGCGATTACATAGGTTACAAAGGACTGGAGAAAACTTACGAGAAAAAATTAAGAGGCGAAAAGGGGTGGAAGTACGTTCTTGTTGATTCGCGAAGGAGGATGATTGGTAAATATAAAGACGGTAAGCAGGACTTGAGACCGGTAAAGGGTTCCGATTTGATTTTATCGATAGATGCCGATGTGCAAAAAATTGCAGAGCAGGAATTTATCGGTAAAAGAGGTGCGCTCGTTGCAATCGATCCTCAAACCGGTGAAGTGCTTGCGCTTGTAAGTTCTCCGGAGTATGATCTTTCGAAATTTTCGTACATCACACCTAAAGAATTTTTAAGCCAGTTGTACAGCGATCCTTCGAAACCGCTTTTCAACAGGGCAACAATGTCGGTTAAACCCCCCGGCTCTACTTATAAAATGTTAGCAGCAATTGCCGGACTGGATTTGGGTGTTATTACTCCGTCAACAACTTTTTACTGCAGCGGCGGGGTCGATCTCGGTCGGTTTTTCAAATGCCATGGTGTGCATGGAAACATTAACGTTATTCACGCAATTGAAAAATCGTGTAATTCGTTTTTCTATAATCTTATTTTTAAAATCGGTTTGGATAAGTGGGCTGAGTACAGCCGCCGGTTCGGCTTTGGACATAAAACCGGAATTGACCTTGATGAAGAGAATGCAGGGCTTATTCCTACATCAAAATATTACGAAAAAATTTACGGACCGAAATGGCCGAGAACAATTATGGCAAGTCTGGTTATCGGGCAGGGTGAAACGAGCGTTACACCGCTTCAGCTTGCACAGTACACCGCTCTTATTGCAAACGACGGCGTAACGTATCAGCCGCATCTCGTTAAAGGTTACATAGATGATAACACCGGTGAAGTGGTTCCGTACCAATACAAGAAAATAGAAGCCGGAATTGATAAAAAAGTTTTTGAGATTGTTAAAGAAGGAATGTTCTTAGTAGTTAACGGCGAGGGAACCGCGACGCATATCCGTTCGGATGAATTTAAAATTGCAGGCAAAACCGGAACGTCGCAAAATCCGCACGGAAAAGATCATGCATGGTTTGTTGCTTTTGCCCCGTTCGATAATCCGCAGATTGCAGTAGCGGTACTTGTTGAGAACGTCGGCTTTGGCGGAACACACGCAGCACCCATTGCTAAAAAAGTAATTGAAGCTTACCTGCAGAATTTAAAAGATAACCCGAAGCAATTGGATAAATCAATTGCCATACTTAAACAGTAAAACCACGGAGTTTTTAATTGCGTATTGATTATAAGTTAAGAGACAGATTCGATTTCGGTTTACTGCTTCCGGTTCTGATATTATTTTTTATCTGGCTTGCGGCAATCTACAGCTCTACTTATAAACATCCTTCGGCACAGGGAAACTTTAACAGGCAGATAGTGTGGGGAATAGCCGCCGTTATTATCTTTTTTGTCGTCTATTCTTTACCGACGAATACTTTTAAGCAGATATCTATTCCCGCTTACCTGGTTACAATTCTGTTGCTCATCGTGGTTTTACTTATCGGAAGAAAAGTATCGGGTGCTAAAGCATGGCTTTCCATCGGCGGGTTTGGTTTTCAGCCGTCGGAGTTTGCAAAAATAGGAACCATATTGGCGATGGCTAAATTCTTAAGTAAAAAAACTGTGGATATTGAAACGCTTAAAGATTTATCCATTGCATTAGTCATCGGAACGTTTCCGGTTCTGCTTATTTTAATGGAACCGGATATGGGAACCGCCATGGTATTCCTTTCGTTCATTCTTATTTTAATCTTCTGGAAAGGTATTAGTGTTTTCGCGATGTTTGTAGTGCTCTCGCCTGCATTCATTGCCGTGTCGTCGCTATTCGGTCCATACTACTTTTACGGTGCATTGGTGTTGGTAACAATTATTCTGATTGTCTTCAGAAAGAATTTGTTTTTAAGCGGTTCGATATTTGCGCTTAATTTGGCGAGCGGCTTTTTTACCGAGTATGTTTACCGCGCATTAAGTCCGCATCAGCACAAAAGAATCCAGGCATTCATCGACCCGATGTCGGACCCGCTCGGTTCGGGGTATAACACAATACAGGCAAAGGTAGCTATCGGTTCGGGCGGTTTGTTCGGTAAAGGATTTCTCGCCGGTAATCAAACGCAGCTTCAGTTTATACCTGAACAATGGACAGACTTTATTTACTGCGTTATCGGCGAAGAGTTCGGTTTTATCGGAAGCATTATTGTTATCGGTTTGTTCGTCTATTTGTTTTTCAGAATCCTGAACATTGCTTCGTCATCGAAGGATGAATTTTTAAGTTTAACTGCAATTGGTATTCTCGCTGTATTCTTTACACATTTTATAATCAATATAGGAATGGTTGTTGGTATTATGCCTGTAATAGGTCTGCCGCTGCCTTATGTAAGTTACGGGGGCAGTTCGCTTATAGCGAATATGATAATGCTGGGCATAGTTGCAAATATTTACCGCACAAGAAAGATGTACGCTTAAACAGAAATGAATGCATTAGAAAAACTTTACGAAAAGAATAAAGAGAATAAATTTGTTTGCGTTGGGCTGGATACCGATATAAACAAATTACCTTCATTTCTTAAATCAAGTGATAATCCCGTTTTGACTTTCAATAAAAATATTATTGAAGCTACTAAGGAATATGCCGCAGCATATAAAATAAATTTTGCCTTTTACGAAAAAGACGGCGTGGACGGAATAAAAAACTTATCGGAAACCTTATCGTTTATTCCCGAAGATATTTTAACAATTGCCGATGCCAAGCGTGGCGATATCGGCAACACTTCGAAGATGTATGCCGAATCGGTCTTCGAACATTTTAATTTCGATTCGGTTACTCTCAATCCTTTAATGGGCTACGATTCTCTTAAACCGTTTTTAGATTATCTGGATAAACTTCATTTTATTCTTGCATTAACTTCAAATCCGGGTTCGGCAGATTTCGAGAAACTTCAACTGAAAGACGGTTCGTTTTTATTTCAAAAAATTATCGATAAAGTAAAAGAGTGGAATGAACGCAACAACTGCGGTATTGTATTCGGTGCAACTAACTCAAATGAATTGGCTGAAAATATAGACAGGATAGATTCGTTGCCGGTTTTACTGCCCGGCGTTGGTGCGCAGGGAGGTAGTTTATCGGATGTTGTAACTCTTTTCAAACGGAAGGGAAGAACCGGTTATTTAATTAATGTGAGCAGGGGAATAATATACAAATGCAGCGATGAAAATTTTGCCGGTTGTGCAAAAGATGAGTTAATGAGATTGAATAAAGAAATTCGGAATTTGCTTTTTACCTGATTCTTTTTTACCCCAAAGTAGAACAGACTATCAGTCTGTTCGTAAATATTTTATATAGAGCTTTCAAACACCATTGAGTATATACTAACAAATTATGA
Organism: Bacteroidota bacterium; assembly: GCA_024278655.1. GTDB lineage: Bacteria > Bacteroidota > Ignavibacteria > Ignavibacteriales > Ignavibacteriaceae > BMS3ABIN03. The sequence goes on from JAJRSV010000365.1 coordinate 6,067, forward strand.
AACGACTGGGAAGCAGTCGAACGTTTGTAAAAAGAATAAGCCAAGATGATAAAAACGATGCCGAAGGTATCGAAGCAGGATGCTTATGCCGGCGATAACTTCAACCACTTCGTGGTTGTTCGTAATTTCTCTCTATAATTATTCTACAAACATTCGACCCTTCGGGGTCTGGATATAAACGGTTTGTGAAAAGCAGGGAATAGTTTTAAATTACCTCAGGCCGATTAAACCGGCAGTATTTATTATTTGGTAGCAAGCAACTGTTTTTGGGAATTATATTTCCATTTACAAAATTGCATTTAGTTTATTAGATTTTATTGTATAAGTTTAAGATGGTTATAAAATTGTAATTGGATTAAAAATCTGGTTGCAGGTATTTTTATTGAGGAAGCTGTGTTTGGCAACACAAAAATCCAGGAGAAAATTCTTTACGAAATTTGGCGGGAGAAAAAGTTCTCCGATAACATAAGAACTGCCGATGACGATATAATTGAAGTTATTGATACCGGCGAGGTAAATAAAGATTCGGGCGGACCGGATTTTCTGGATGCACGAATAAAGATTGGCAATATTACTTACCGCGGTGATGTTGAAATTGATATCTGGCATTCGGATTGGAAAGCGCACGGGCATTACCTCGATAAAAAATACAACAAAGTAATTCTTCATATAGTTCTTAACAACGAGCGATTCTATCCTTACGTTTACACTCAGGACGGCAGAAAAGTAAATTCGATTTGTCTTACCGATTTTCTTGAAGACAGTTACGCCGAAGCAATTAAAAAAGCAATTCTTTCGGAAAGGCGAAACCGCTCTTTTAACATGCCCTGTAAGGAATTCACCGAAAAAATCCCTGACAAAGATAAACTAAAACTGCTTGCCGAATTAGGCGTTGAAAGATTCAAACAAAAAGAAAAACGAATGTTCGCGCGGCTGAAGGAAATAGTTTATCTTAAACGAATGAACATTCGTGAACCGGTGGTTCGCTACGATTTTGATGAAGAGTTTCACAAACGGAAATTCTCTCCCGAAGAATTCAACGACCCGCTTGTATGGCAGCAACTAACTTACGAAATGATATTTGAAGCGTTAGGTTATTCGAAGAATAAAGATATAATGATTCGTCTGGCTAAGGCGGTTAACTTCGATTTTCTGATTCAGTTTAAGGAGAGAAAAAATTTAAATGCAATTATCGAAAGCGCATTGTTTAATGTCAGCGGATTAATTCCCGGTAAACTTTCCGAACTGGATGACGAAACCGCAGAATACCTGCGCAAGCTCGTTCAATTATGGACGGAAGTAAAAGATAAATACGACGGTCCCTATTTTACGCAGGAGAAATGGCACTTCTTCAAATTGCGTCCTCAAAATTTTCCGACTGTGCGTCTGGCTGGTGGAAGTGTAATTACTTCGAGATTAATTAACGACCGGTTCATGAAAAAAAATATTGATGCCTTTATTCAGGGAAAAGATGAAAAGGCAATAGTAACATTCTTACGCAACCTTATAATAGTTAAAGCCGATGGTTTCTGGCAGAAGCATTACGTGTTCAAAAAGAAAGCGAAAGAATCGATTAACTATTTTGTGGGATTATCGAGAGCCGATGAGATAATAATAAATGTTATTCTTCCTATTATGGCGGTTTATTTCGAAATATTTTCGAATGAGGATGCAGCGAGGAGAGTAAAAAACCTGTATCTGAATTACACACAAAAAAGCAGTAATCAAATAGTGAACCAGGTAGCCGAAAGTTTACATTTACATAATGCCGATTCGAAAAGTATTTATTACCAGGGAATGATAGAATTGTTCAGACATTTTTGTGTGAAAGAAAAGTGCCTTGAGTGTGGAATAGGTAAAGAAGTTTTCGATACTGCTTAGTTATCGCTTGTTAATCTCTTAATATCGTCTCTTATTTTTGCAGCACGTTCGTACTCTTCGCTTTCGATAGCTTCTCTCAGTTTATCCTGTAATGCAGCTAACTTAGCTTCCTTTGTCATCGGCTGCTTTCCTTTCGGCGCATGCTTCGATTCCTTAAACTCATCTTCAGCTTCTTCCGAAGGAATGAACGCCGCTGCTTCCATAACAGCTTCGGCAACGAAAATCGGAGCGTCGGCTCTTACGGCTAAAGCAATTGCATCGCTGGGACGCGCATCAATTTCCTGCGTTAATCCCGAAACTTCGAGAATTATTTTTGCAAAGAAAGTGTTCTCTCTCAATTCGTCAACAATAACCTCTGCAACTCTCGCTCCAAGGTTATCGGTTAACCGCTTAAGCAGGTCGTGTGTTAAAGGACGCGGGGGTTTTATCCCTTCAATTTCCAGTGCAATTGCCTGTGCCTCGAAGGCGCCGATTATAATCGGCAGCCGCCGGTTGCCGTCTGCTTCCTTAAGAAGGATAGCATAAGCCCCTCCCGTAGAGGGGCTTGAAGATAGTCCTAATATTTCACACCTGACTTTTGATTCCACTTAAACTTATCCTGCTTTTACTTTTTTTATTTCTTCTATTAATGCGGGCAGCACATCAAACACGTCGCCTGCAATACCGTAATCGGCAACATTGAAAATCGGTGCTTCTTTATCTTTATTTATAGCTACAATATATTTTGACGAAGACATTCCCGCAAGGTGCTGAATTGCCCCCGAAATTCCGCAGGCAATATACAAACTTGGCGAGACAGTTTTACCCGTCTGACCAACCTGTTCGCTGTGCGGGCGCCATCCTGCATCAACAACCGCTCTCGAAGCACCAACTGCTCCGCCGAGTAAATCAGCAAGTTCTTCAATAAGGTGGAAGTTTTCCGGTCCTTTCATTCCTCTGCCGCCCGATACAATTATATCGGCTTCAGCCACATCAAGCTTACCTTCCGATTTTTTGAATTCAACAACACGCGTCTGCAAATTCGGGGAAGTGATTTCTCTTACTTCAACATTTGCTTCGCCTGCTTCTTCGGAAGGTGCGGCTTTGAATACATTAGGACGGATTGTTATAATCTTTTTAGCCGATTTCGGTTTAACATCGATTAGAGCTTTGCCTGCATATACCGGACGGGTAGCTACAAACTCGCCCGATGATGCATCGATGTTGATGCAATCCATTATGCAGCCGGCATTAAGCTTAACGCCGAGCCGCGGGGCAAGGTCTTTTCCCAATGCGGTATTTGCAAGTATAATGTACCCGGCATCCACTTCCTGAGCATAATCGGCAACCGCATCGCGGTAACCGGTGGATGAGTAGTTTTCGAAATCAGCACTCTTTAAGTGAACTACTTTTGATATTCCGTATTTTGCAATATCGTTTATGTTCGATACCTCGCTGCCAACAACAACAGCTTCGGCTTCCATAGAAAGGTCTTTCGCCAGCTTCGAGGCAGTGCTTACCGCTTCGAAGGCAGACCTTTTAAGTTTTCCTTCGCGCTGTTCTAATACTGCTAAAATTTTGTTTCCCATAATTTATTCCTTTATAAAACTTTTGCTTCTTCTCTTAATAATCTTACTAATTCGGGAACGGCAGAACTGTCTGTTCCTAAAATTCTGCCCGGTTGTTTAGGCGGTGGAAGTTTCATACTTAATACTTCCGTAAGCGATTCGGCTTCGGCTGCCGGTTTCTCTTCTATTGTTTTCTTCTTTGCAGCCATAATGCCTTTTAAAGAAGCGTATCTCGGTTCGTTCAAACCTTTCTGAGCCGTAATTACGGCAGGAAGCTCGGTTTCAACAACTTCTCTTCCGCCTTCTATTTCTCTCTCGGCTCTTATTTTGTTACCGTCGATTGTCAGTTCTACCACAACCGGAATACAGGAATAACCTAACATCTCCGCAACCAACTGACCGGTAATCGTATTATCGTAATCAACCGATTGTTTACCGCAAAAGACCAACTCGCAGCCCTGTGCTTTTATCTCTTCCGATAATGCTTTTGCAACCGCAAAAGAATCTCTCGGATTATCATCCTTTAAAAGCACACCTCTGTCGGCACCCATAGCCAAAGCTTTGCGAATCGTTTCTTTTGAACTGTCGCCTCCTACAGAGATAACAACCACTTCGCTGTCGTCTCCGAGTTTCTCTTTGGTTTTTAATGCTTCTTCAACTGCGAATTCGTCATAGGGATTAATTATATAAGTTACACCGGTAGGATCTATAGATTTTCCGTCGCTGCCAACCTTCACTTTTGTAGCAGTATCCGGTACGTGACTGACACAAACTGCTATTTTCATTTATCCTCCGTTTATTTACAATTTTTTGAACTCAAAATATAAAGACAGCCCCCTATAAAATCAATTCACATAAGTTTTAACGGCTCGGAACCGGGAAACTTGTAATTTGAATCTCTCATACAAGTTACTTAGTATAGCACTTTAAAATTATTATTCAATTTTTTATCTTTTTGATATGGATACACCGAATCAAATTACACCCGGCATAGATATAACCGAAGAGGAAGATATTGGTGTCGGTCTTGAGAGCAGGGTTATTTTATATAACGACGACTGGCACACATTCGATGAGGTAATTGCACAACTTATTGCCGCTACAAGTTGTTCGTACGATGAAGCACGTTCGAAAGCGTTCGAAGTTCATGTAAAAGGCAAAGCAATTGTGTATAACGGTGAGTTTAAGGACTGCCTGCGTGTTTCATCGGTGCTGGAAGAGATTGCACTTCATACTCAAATAGTCACCTGAAAAATCATAATTCCTATCCTGCGACCTCAATTTGCTTTGTTAATACTTTAGTGTATCTCTATATTTCACAATCATAATTTGTAATTCTTGCTAAAAAATAATTAAATAAAATTATCAGGAGCATTGTTATGTCGAAAGATGCAATAGAAGGATTGGAACCGAAAATTCTTTGGGAAAGATTTTATGAAATCACACAGGTTCCCCGTCCCTCGAAAAAAGAAGAAAAAATCCGTGAACACTTAAGAAAATTATTAAGTGAATTAAATGTTGAATTTAAGGAAGATATTATCGGAAATATTGTGGCTTACGTTCCTGCTACCAAAGGATACGAGAACGCACCGACGGTAATCCTTCAGGGACACATCGATATGGTGTGCGAAAAGAACAAAGACAAAGAACACGATTTTGAAAACGACCCCATTACTTTAGTAAGAGACGGCGACTGGATAACCGCCGACGGTACAACTTTAGGCAGCGATAACGGAATAGGTGTTGCAGCAGCACTTGCCGTTATAACCGATAAAGAAGTTGTTCATGGTCCCTTAGAAATTTTATTAACAATAGATGAAGAAACCGGATTAACCGGTGCAAGCAATCTCGATGCAAGCTTATTGGAAGGCAAAATTCTTTTGAACATGGATTCGGAAGAAGACGGTGCTTTTTACATTGGCTGTGCTGGTGGAATAGATACTTTGGGTTCATTTAAAATTGAAACCGAATCCGTACAAAACGGAACGAACGCTTACGAGTTATTAGTTACAGGATTGAAAGGCGGACATTCCGGATTGGATATTCATACCGGAAGAGGAAATGCAATAAAGATTTTGGCAAGAGCACTTGGTGAATTAAACGAAGTGGATTTCAGAATCGGGAAGATTGACGGCGGCAGCTTGAGGAATGCAATTCCGAGAGAAGCCGAAGCAACTCTTTTATTAAGCGAAGATGCTTTCAATCAGGCAGAGAAAATAGTTAAGGATTTCGAATCGAAAGTAAAACACGAGTACAAGTCTGTTGACGAAGGACTTCAAGTAGTATTGAAGAAAACCGCTGATAAATTCGATAGCGTTTATACAAAAGATTTTACCGATAGGATTGTTAAAGTTCTGCTTGCACTTCCTCACGGTGTAATTGCAATGAGTAACGACCTTCCCGATCTTGTGGAAACATCAACAAACCTTGCAACTGTTAAAGTGAAGGATGACGTTGTTACAATCGGAACGAGCCAGCGAAGTTCGATAGAAAGTGCAAAAGATTATATTGCCAAAAGTGTTGCCGCTGTTTTTGAGTTAGCTGATGCCGATATTACTTTGGGCGACGGATATCC
>JAJRSV010000366.1 GCA_024278655.1 Bacteroidota bacterium
ATAAAAGAAAAGTCGTTGGGCGAAAAGATTGTTGATTGGTTGTTCGGTGAGGATATAACTCAACTGGTTAAGCCGATGAAAGCTATTGAAGATAACCACGACAGACTTCTGGTCCTTGATCAGGGAGCCGGTTATATCGTTAGAATAGATACTTTAGAGGAAGAATTTAAAATAGTAAAGGAAGATGATAAGGGTATTTTTCCTTCGCTCGTTGATATTTGCGAATTGAGAAAAGGTGAATATTTATTTACCGATTCAAAAGAAAACTCGGTTTATCTTTATGATGAAAAGAATAATTTTATTGAACCTTTCGCAACCGATAGAGAGTTGAACCAGCCGACAGGTATAGCTTTTAACAGTCTTACCAACGAAATATGGATTGTAGAAACTTTAGCTCATCAAATTTCTGTTTTTAATACCGAAGGAAAATTCATCAGGTCGGTGGGAAAAAGGGGTACCGAACCGGGACAGTTTAATTTCCCTACATACATCTATATCGACAAAAATGGCATAGTATATGTGATTGATTCAATGAATTTCAGACTGCAGATTTTGAAATCTACAGGAGAAGTTGTTAACTCATTCGGCGAACCTGGGGATGCTACCGGCTATTTCGCTCGTCCGAAAGGAGTGGCGGTAGATAGTTATGGACACATTTTTATTGTTGATGCATTATATAACACAATTCAGGTTTATAACAAAAACGGAGACTTCCTGTATTACTTCGGCGGTAAAGGTTCGGGTAACGGTAAATTCTGGCTTCCGACGGGAATATTTATTGATGATGAAGACTATATTTATATTGCTGACAGTTTTAACTCAAGAATTCAAATTTTTAAATTGTTGAGACAAGATGAAAAGTAAAATACACATTCTCTTCCTAACAATATTCATTACTTACAGCTTTAGTCTGTTTTCTCAAACTATCATCGATACAAAGCATAATTTGTCCGTAAGCGGACCCGGAACAATTAAAGCCGTTTCGGAAAGTGAAATCTGTATTTTCTGTCATACGCCTCACAACAGCAGCCCGCGCTCGCCTTTGTGGAACAAACCCGATCCCGGTGTTACATATACTTTGTACACAAGTTCAACAACACAGGGTAATCCCGGGCAGCCGGACAGGTCGTCAATCCTTTGTCTCTCCTGTCACGATGGAACGATTGCACTCGGTAATGTTTTAAGCAGAACAAACGATATAGTTTTCGTGAGCGGCATTACTACTATGCCTCCGGGTGCCACTAATCTATCAACCGATTTATCGGATGATCACCCGGTTTCGTTTTTGTATAACTCGGCACTTTCATCGCAGGACGGAGAGCTTGTCGATCCTTCAACTTTAACCGGTCCTGTTAAACTTGAAAACAGTTATTTGGAGTGTACCGCTTGTCACGATCCGCATGCTAATGTAAACGGAGATTTTCTGGTTGTAACTAATCAGAATTCCAGTCTTTGCATGTATTGTCATCAGAAAAATTTCTGGGATAATTCATCTCATAAAAATTCAAGCGCTACCTGGAACGGTTCGGGAACCGACCCCTGGTTCCACACTGATTATACAACCGTAAGTGCAAATGCATGTGAGAATTGTCATAATCCGCACACTGCAAGCGGTCATTTCAGATTAATGAATTTTACGCCCGAAGAAAACAACTGTCTTGTTTGCCATAACAGTAATGTAGCTAACGAAGATATACAATCGGAATTAAACAAACCTTACAGGCACGAAGTAACGACGTATAACGGAATCCACGACCCCGAAGAAGCGAACGTTGTACAGACCCGTCATGTAGAATGTGCAGATTGTCATAACCCTCATGCCGTAAATAATGTTACCGCAAATCCTCCTGCTGTTAACGGTTTTATTAAAGGTGTTAAAGGTGTCGATACCGACGGGAACCCGGTATCGGAAATACAATTCCAGTACGAGCTTTGTTACCGCTGCCATGCCGATAGCCCCGATAAACCCGGCAGCCCAACGACGCGCCAGATTGAACAAAGCAATGTAAGATTGGAGTTCGATCTCAGCAATCCTTCGTTCCATCCGGTTGAAGGGCAGGGAGTTAATCCTAATGTACCGAGCTTAATATCGCCTTTATCGGAATCGAGTGTAATATACTGTACTGATTGCCATGCAAGTAACGGTAACGGTTCACCCGACGGACCGCACGGCTCAATATATCCACACATATTAAAATACAATTACGAAACGGCAGATAATACTAAGGAATCTTATCAGGCATACGAGCTTTGTTACCAGTGTCATGACCGGAATTCAATTTTAAATAATGATAGTTTTAAGGATCATAAAAAACATATAAGGGGCGAAGATACACCATGTAACGTTTGTCATGATCCGCACGGAATAAGCGGTTCGCAGGGAAACTCGACTAACAATACTCATCTTATAAATTTTGATATATCAATTGTTCAACCTGTTGGAATGGGTCGTTTGGAATTTATTGATACGGGAACATTTTCCGGAAAGTGTTATTTAAGATGTCACGGAAAAAAACATAATCCTAAAAAATATCCGTGATAGAAGAATTGATATTAGAGGTTACGTAATTGTAATTCAATAGGTGTCAGAATAATAAATTGAAGCTAAGCCAAACTAATAAAATAAGATTTAACATAATTCTCATTGCATTCATATTCGGTGCGGTAAGCTGGATATTCGATGCGATAATAGATTACTTTTTCTTTTTTAATACTTCCTTCCAG
>JAJRSV010000367.1 GCA_024278655.1 Bacteroidota bacterium
AATAATTATCCGGATGTTTTTCCTGCAAGATGTTCAATCCGGTTCCGTCCGGCATTGCAGCAGTTATACCGACGATGTTTTTATTCTTATCAACAAGTTCGGTAAGTGCTGTTCCGAAAATTTTTGTGTATGATGGTTTTTCTGATTTCTTAATCGCTTTACCCGTTACTTTATCGAACGGGGTTGATGCATGCAAACGCTGAACGTGATGTTCCGCCGGTTTATATCCTTTACCTTTTTCGGTTATTGCATGAACAAGGATAGGACCTTTTAAATCTTTTACGTGTTCAAAAATTCTTATTAGCTGATGAAGGTTGTGTCCGTTCACAGGACCAAAATATCTGAAGCCGAGTGCTTCGAACAACATACCAGGAGTAATAACGGCTTTAATTCCCGATTCCAGTCTTGAGGCAATCTTTCTCAAACGGTCACCGAATTGATCTAACTTACCGGTTAAGTCCCAAATCTGTCCTTTGAATTTGTTGTAATCGGGATGGGCAATCATTTCGGTAAAGTAGTTGGATATCTGCCAAACATTAGGAGCAATAGACATACGGTTATCGTTCAGCACAACAATCAAATCCGATTTATTAATTCCGGAATTATTCATTGCTTCGTAAGCCATACCGCCGGTCATTGCACCGTCGCCTGTAATGGCAATAACTTTTTTGTTTTCCTTTTTAATGTCGCGTGCTATTGCCATACCGAGTGCGGCGGAAATAGATGTTGAAGCGTGTCCTGCACCAAACGCATCGTATTCACTTTCGGTTCTTTTAAGAAAACCGCTAATACCACCGAATCTTCTTATTCTTTTAAGAGCTTCTTTTCTTCCCGTAATAATTTTATGCGGATATGCCTGATGACCGACATCCCAAACCACAAGGTCGTAAGGTGTGTTAAATACTTTGTGAACGGCAACGGTAAGTTCCACAGCACCAAGCCCGCCGCCAAAGTGCCCGCCTATTTCGGAAATAGTATCAATCATATATTCCCGTATGTCGCGGCATAAATCTTTCAGGTGACCTAAGTCCATCTGCTTGATATCGGCAGGTGTATCGACTTTTGAAAGAACGGGATATTTATTGGAATCGATCATTTAATTTTCTCCATCTGTTTTAATCTTCAAATTCTTCATCGTCAACCGAAAAATCGGATAGCTCTTTTTTGAGTTCGGTAATTTTCAGTTCGGCTTTTTTTAGTGTATCGAGGCAGGCTTTGGACAACTTAACACCTTCTTCAAAAAGTGAGATTGCTTCGTCCAATCCAACCTCTTCGTTTTCGAGCTTGCTGCTTATTTCTTCAAGCCGCTGCAAATCCTGCTCGAATGTGGATTTTTGTTTTTTCTTAGTCATCAAATATCGACAAAATTAAAGAATAATACTATGAATTAACTTTTATCTTACCGTCGTAAAATCTCAGCTCCGCAGCTTCGCCATTAACAAATTTTGAAGCACGTGTAATAAATTTAGAATTCTGCTTCACCAAAACAAAACCGCGCTTTAATGTTTTCTGAACATCGTGGCTTTCGATGGTTTGCGCCAGCAACGAAAGCTTTCCGTCAAGCATCAATATTTTACTGTCGATGTTCCTGCTCAAGCCGCTTATTGCATAATCGAGCTGCTGCTGTTTATTCCTGACCAGGTCAACAGGAAACCTGTAAGCATACGAACCGGTAAACATTTGTATGCTCTCTTTTGCATTATTCAGAATTTCTTCAATTCTGTTTGATGCATTATATGAAAAATCGTTTATAAAGGCAAAAATATCATCGATGCTGGGAGTGGCAAGTTCCATCGCCACCGAAGGAGTCGGAGCTCTTAAATCGGCAACATAATCTGCAATGGTTGTATCTACTTCGTGTCCAACCCCGCTTATAACCGGGATTTCGGATTCGAAAATTGCGCGTGCAACAATCTCTTCGTTAAATGCCCACAGGTCTTCAATCGAGCCGCCGCCTCGCCCGACGATTATAACATCAACATCATCTCTTTTATTCAGTTCTTCAATACTTTTCACAATCGATTCGGAGGCACCGCTTCCCTGCACTCTTGCCGGTGCAATTAATAGCTCCACAAGCGGAAATCTTCTTCCGGCAACACTTATCATATCTTTGAACGCCGCACCGTCGATTGCAGTAACAATTCCTATCTTTTTGGGGAAAGACGGAATCGGCTTTTTATATTCTTCATCGAACAATCCTTCGGCTTCTAACTTTGCTTTCAGCTTTTCGAAAGCGGCTTGCAGTTCACCCAATCCGGCGGGCTTCATCGATCTTACATCGAGCTGGTAAGTACCGCGCGGCGGATAGATTGTAATCTTTCCGTTAACAATTACTTTCATACCGTCCTGCGGAGTAAAGTAAACGTAATTGTTAATGCCCCGCCACATTGTGCAGTTTATTACGGCATCGGAATCTTTAAGATTAAAATACCAGTGACCGGAAACGTGATCTTTAAAATTTGATATCTCACCTATTACGGAAACGCGTGAAAAATTTTCTTCGAGTACAAACTTGATTTCGCGTGTGATTTCGGAAACGGTTAATATGTCGGACTCAACATAATCTTGCATTTTGTTTTGGGAAATTAAAAACCTGTTTTTGCTTGTTTATATCAGCTATTGCAAAATAAATTTAGAATAGGTTGTAATATACAAATTAAGCAGGTTAAAATTTAACACTGAACCCGAGTGTAGGCACTATTGGGAACATGGTTGTAGGCACACGTTCAAGTGTAAGATTATCGGAAACATAATAATCGTACGCAATAACGTTTGAACGATTATAAACATTTATAACATCGAGATAAAAAACCCAATCCATTCCCCAATAATCTGCAAAAGCGTTCAGGCGTAAATCGAGACGATGGTAAACTGGCTTTCGTGCGTTAAGTTTTCTGTCACCGTAATCGATATCGTAAATAACCGGGTCTTCGGCACCGGGATTGTTGGTTCCTTTTCTTGTGGCGATAACAGGAGTTTCCGGCACTCCGTCTAAATCTAAATCCTGCAATATTATTCGAGGTGTTATGCCGGTCGGTTGGCTGAAGGGAAATCCGGAACCGTACTGCCATCGTACACCCAATTCCAGCCAGCTATTAATTTTATAATTCAATACAATGTTCACAGTATGCCGCTGATCGAAACGGAAAGGATATTTTATACCTTCTTCGAACCTGTTTGCAATTGCGTAAGAGTACGAAATCCAGCCGGACAAAGGACTGTTGCCCCAAACATTTTTCTTTGCAAGATACAATTCGAATCCGTACGATTCGCCGAACGAACCGTTAACCGGAATTTGAGTTGTGGAATCTCCCTGAACCACTGCGGGCAAAGTCCAGCCGGAAGGATAGCGTTTGTCTTTTCCGGGAATCGGTTCCGTTACAAAACGGCTGCCCTGAAAAACTTTAGGGATGTATAAATTGGAGAAGTCTTTATAATATCCTTCAACTCTTATACTCCACTCGCTCGAAAGCCATCTCTCGATACCGGCAACGTAATGAATAGACCTTTCGGCTTCTAATTGTTTTGTGTAAACATCCGACAGATCGTACAGAATTCCCTGGTCTCTTAACTTTTCGTAACCGGGCGATTGATAATAAATGCCCCACATTGCTCTTATGGTTGTAAGATCGTCTATTGCATAAGATAACCCGATGCGCGGCGCAACATAAGTTTTACTTAAAATATCGTAATGATCAATTCTTAAACTCGGTTGGAAGTACAACCTGTTCAACAGCTTAAAATTATCCTGAACATAAGCCCGGTAACGATTGTATTCTTTCACATCCTGCAAATCGCTTATCGACGATCTGAAGTGCGGATTAGCCGCAAGAATAGCTTCAAGCTGCGGATCGAGCTCGAACTGAAAATCGATTATCGTTTTCATCAAGTCCGCGCCTATGCCTGCTTCAATACGATGATCGCCGAGATGATATGTAAGTTTATCGTCGATGGAATATTTTATATAAGAAAAATCGGCGGCAAAGCTAAAGTTTAACAAATAAGGTGCAAGTGTATCGGGTATGGTTTCTTCGAAACTGTTCCGGTTAAGAGAAGGATCGAGAACCTCCGAATCGAAATCGGTGGTGCCGTTGTTTTTGTAGTACGAAACAACAACTTTATTCAGAATATTTTTATTGGGTGAATAATGCCATGCAAATGCGGCAACATCGTTTCTCGTAATGTTATACACACCGATGCTGTCGGGGGTCCTTCTGTTTTCTCCGCTTATAACATTCACACCGTCACGCGAAAGTATACCTGTAAATAAAAATCTGTGCCCGTTGTACGGACCTATAGTCACCTTCGCCTGAAAATCATAAAAGTTCGGGAAGGTTGTATTGTCATCCACAAGCCCCGCGCTTTTAACGAACGGTTCGATTATCAAATCGTAGTAAGTTCTTCTTGAATTGAATAACCAGCTTCCTTTAAGGTTAAAGGGATTCTTTCCTTCCAATACAAGATTTGCTGAAACAATTGAAGCATTCAAACTACCGCTCAAGCTTTTCGATGTGGTACCTTCGCGGTTCGTAACATCGAGAACCGCCGAAAGCCGGTCGCCATACTTTGCGGGGAATCCGCCCGTAATAAGGTTTACGTTCGAAACCGCATCGGGATTGAACATACTTACAACGCCGTAAAGCCGGTATGGGTTGAATACTTCTACATCATCGATTACGATCAGGTTTTGATCGGGACCGCTTCCTCTTATAATTAATTGTGAGCTGAAGTCACTCGGTGCTAGTACGCCGGGCATCGACTGCAAAGTCCTGAAAACATCTTCGCCGGCTCCGGGTAAAATTTTTGCGTTACGCGGATTGAGGTTTATCAAGCTTGTCCTCGCATCCCGCTGTTCCTGGTAATGATATCCTTTTACAATCACCTGTGCCACTTCAATTACCGTGGGTTCCAACGTTACATTCAACTCAATCACTCTGCCGGCTTTTATTTCCACCTCTTCGGTTTTGGATGAATAACCGACGGCACTAAACTTGATTTTATGCTTACCGGGTTTAAGTCCCTTTAATTCGTACTTCCCGTAAATATCAGTACTCGTTCCGACGCCTGTTTCAAGCACGATGATGTTAACACGCGGAATAGGAGATTCGCCGTCGCGCACTTTGCCCCATATTCCCCCGGTTTGGGCAAAGCCGATATTGCTGATAAAAATTAAAAAGACAAAAATTATTTTCTTCATCAATGGATAGTTAAGAATATTCATTAAGAAATTCTATAACAAAAATTCTCCTGTGAATATTCTTGTGTTTAATCGAGATAAAATGAGAAGAAACCGGAGTAAAGTCCGAATGTGATTTCGCTGAAATTAACTGATGAATCACCTGGTTTTATGTTGTAGCGGTATCTTGCGTAAAACGTGAACGAATCTTCGATTGTGAACAGCCCGATTGATACTTCGGGACTTACACCGTTGCTGCCGGAAAAGTTTGTGAATGTAGATACTCCCGGCGAAATGTACTCGATGCCGGACACTTCATAAATTTTCTTGTAACCCAAACGCAAATAGTTCTTCGATTGAAAATTAAAAAAGTATGAGTACTCAAGCGAAATGAACCCGGACGGATAATCGAAACTTTTAGAGCGAAATGATATCAGCGGTATTTCTTTTGTTAAGCTGAAAGAGGTTTGACTGCCCATAATTCCGAAATTAGGATTAGGCAAAAGAAAAACCGCCGCACCGAACAAGCACAGCTTTATGAGGTTTGCTTCTTCATCAATTTCCGGTTCATACGGCAAATTGAAATCGAATGTTTCGCTTGTGTATAAATTGCCGAGCGTATCTTCGGTTACAATTACAAAGTTTACTATTTTGCCTTTAAATTTTAACCCGGTTAAATCTATCTCTGTTTTATGCATATCGGAATATTCATCCGAAACAACATAAGTGTAACGGTCATCGATAATTACTTTGCTTTTACAAACATCACTCGTAAAAAATGATAGCTTAAATGTATGCGGAAGTTCCGGCGTGGCATAAGCATCAATCAAGTACACTTCGATGGAATCGGTTTGTGCTTTCGCATCCGGAGTTATTAAACATAAGGTTAATAAAATCACCGAGAGAAAAAGCGGAAGTTTAATTTTCATTGCAGTAAACAACTTTGTAATAGTTAATTGAAATGTCGTCCGCTAATTTAACAATTATCCAATTAGCATTAAATTTAAATCAACGGTCAAATTTTTACCCGGCTTGAGGTGGTTACCTTATTTGGCTGTGATTTTGTTTGCTTCT
>JAJRSV010000368.1 GCA_024278655.1 Bacteroidota bacterium
AACGAACAGAAATCAAATCTAATATTTCTGCAAATTGCTTTTTATCATTTGGTGGCTCAAAGGATTTAACGAATTCACTCACCTCTTCCTGAAGTGTTTGCAGCAATATTTGTTTTACTTCTTCCTGAAAGATATCCGGCTTTGGTGCATATAGTACATTCTTAATTTCAGAAGCATTCTCTTCACTAAAAAAACCATTTCCTTTAATAAATAATCTGTTTAGATATTGACGACGATAAAACCCTCCGAAGCCACCATCCAAAATGTAAAAGTTTTCTAACAGCCCTTTTCCGTGAAATACAAAATCCATTAGTTGAGTTATGGGAATAGCAGGTGGAATTGTTTTATAATAATGAAGAATTTTAGCTTCGGATTCCAGTAAATTAATATTGGAACGATTAATTAAATGATGCTTAATATTTAAGGCATTGCATATTTCAGTAGCAGTTTTAAAATCTTTATCATTTTCATTAACGAGGGAATAGCATTGGATAGGAGGATTTCTTTTAAGACAATGGGTTAGTACTACTCTTGAATCTATTCCACCGGATAGTCCTAAAATTACATCTTTATTTTCATCATCTTCAAATAAACAATAGGCAGAAAGTAACCGGTTAAATTCCTCAACCGGATTTTTGACAGCACTTTTATTAAATCTCTTATTAGATACAACTATTCCGACTTTATCAGATTTAATGTGACCGGATGAGCCGAGTCTTTTTATTTGCTTAAACAACGATTCTGTTGAAAGCTGAAAGTTCGTCAACCAAAGTGAACTAAAACTTTTAAGATTTGTAGTGCTATCATCAACAAAATCTATCAACAGGTCGAATCTTGTAGAAAATATTAACTGTGCGCCTTTTTCAATATAATATAATTCCCGAAGTCCCAGTTCGTCATTATAAATATTTACGACATTGTGTATATAAGAAACTATGACATAATGACCAAACATTTTTTTGGGGGGGGGGGGAGATCATCTAAATTAGATTTATTTGGAATGATTTTGCTTCCGTCGTTATTTTCCTTTAACAAAACACCAACATAAGCAATCGTTTTATCTTCATTTTGTATTAAACAGCTTGTTTTTGAATTTCCCCCGACTGCGATGAAAAAACTATCGGTTTCATACTCTGAATAAACTTCTTTTGAAGAAAACCGGAAGGAACTATCTTTATTATTAATCCCGAATAACCAAGACATTTATATATCCTGAAATAAACTTTGTTACTAAATGTAATAAAATGTTTCTTAAATTTTCACACTTTATATAAAAAATAACATAAGCTTTATATTTATTACAAATATCATATACTGTGAAATACCAAAAATTTTGAGTATGGCTAAAAAAAGTAACGCAAGTTGGTTATCTAATTTATTATAAAAAGCGATCAACTTGAGTAAGTAAATTAAATAGCAGGAATTATGCTTTCCGATGAATATGGGGGTAGTTAATATTCATATCAGAATATCACTCTCGCATGCTCATCTGCGTGATACGAAGAGCGTACGAGCGGCGATGACTCGACTACTTTGAATCCCATTTTCAGTCCTTCCTCTTTATACATTTTAAACTCTTCGGGTGTAACGAATCTATCGACGGGAAGATGTTCTTTTGTGGGCTGTAAGTATTGTCCGATTGTTAAAATATCGCATCCGTGCCCGACCAAATCGTGCATAAGCTGAAGAACTTCGTCCGGCTTCTCCCCTATGCCAACCATAATTCCACTTTTGGTTTTCAGTCCTTTTTCTTTGAACCACTTGATAAGCTTTAAGCTTCTTTGGTACTTTGCCTGTGGACGGACAGCGTGATATAACCTTGGAACAGTTTCGAGATTGTGATTTAAAATATCGGGGGGCGACTGCATAATAATTTCGAATGCATGCTCCTCGCCTTTGAAGTCGGGAATAAGTATTTCAACCGTGCAGTCGGGAACTTCTTCGCGGCATAATCTTACAACTTCTTTGAAAATAAAAGCGCCGCCGTCTTTCAATTCATCCCTGTTAACCGAAGTTATTACTGCGTGACGCAGCTTTAATTCCTTTATTGAATCTACAACTCTTCGCGGCTCATCGAGGTCAAGTTCTGTAGGCAGACCGGATTTAACATTACAAAAGCCGCAGGTTCTTGTACAGATGTCACCGAGTATCATAAACGTGGCTGTGCGGTGATTCCAGCATTCGGCAATGTTGGGGCAGCGGGCTTCTTCGCATACGGTGTTTAGTTTTTGTCTGCGCATCAGTTTGCGTACATCGGTGTAATTGTCACCTGTAGGCAGTTTTACTTTAAGCCAGTCGGGTCGTTTGCCTAACGGCACCTTTGTTTTTTCTACCTGTTCTTTATATTCTTTTTGATGTTGATTTATCTTTTGCATTATGTTTCTTTTTTATGAATATCACGTCAGTAAATTAGTTGAGATTCTTCACTCCGCTTCGCCTGTCTGCCGACAGGCAAGCTCCGTTCAGAATGACAATTCTTAATTGTACAACAAATACTTAAGCCAAGCTTATATGAAAATAATCAGTATACTGATTATTTTTTCAACATAATATTAATTTATAAAGAGTTCGGATCAAAATTTTCAAGAGTATCTTTTACATACTTCAGGAATAAGCTTCCCAACATACCGTCAATCAACCTGTGATCGTGCGAAAGTGTAAGAGCCATTACCGGACGAATGGCAATTGCATCTGTTCCGTCAACTTCAATTACAACAGGACGTTTAATAACCGCGCCGACACCTAATATTGCCACTTCGGGTTGATTGATTATCGGATTACCGAACACTGTTCCGAACACACCGTAATTTGTAATCGTAAATGTGCCGCCTGTAATATCATCGGGAGTAAGTTTTTTATTGCGCGCTCTCGCTGCAAGATCGTTAATTGCTTTTGCTAATCCGATTATGTTGCGCTGGTCTGCAGCTTTTATGTTTGGAACAAGCAGTCCTGTCGGCTCAACTGCAACGGCAATTCCAAGATTGATATACTTTTTCCGGATGATTGTTGTACCGTCAATCGACGAGTTAACAAGCGGATAAGCTTTTAATGCTTTAACACAGGCATCGGCAATGAATGCCATATAGGTAAGCTTAACACCGTCACGCTGATAGTATTCATCCTTCTTTTCTTTGATGAACTTTTCAATTTTAAGCATATCAACTTCAACAAGCGAAGTTACGTGCACCGATGTATCGCGGCTTTTAATCATATGCTCCATTATTCGCTGGCGGATATTATCCATCGGGATTCTTTCCACTTCAGCACCGGAAGGAATATCAATTACTTCAGTTGGTGTAACGAAAGGTGCGGCTGCTCTTTGTTGTGCAGGCGGTGCAGGCTCAACTTTGCCGACTTTCTTCTGCTCAACATAAGTGAGTATATCCTTTTTAGTAACTCTTCCGTTAAGTCCGCTTCCCTGTATTCTTTCCAGTTCATCGAAGCTTATGTTTTCTTTTCTTGCAATGTTTAAAACAAGCGGAGAATAAAATTTTTCGCTCTTTGCTGCCTGCTCTTTTACATCAGCAGAAATAGTTGTTTGAGTAAAATTATCGTGCATAGCTGCAGGGACTTGTGCTTCTTTAGCCATCGTAACTTCAGCCGTTTGCTCTGCAACCGGCTGTTTTGGCGGAACAGCTCCTTCGACAGCTATCCTGGCAACGATTGTCCCGACTTCTACAGTTTCCTGCTCTGCTACTAATATCTCCGAAATTACACCATCGACAGGAGAAGGAACTTCGGTATCGACTTTGTCGGTACTTATTTCGAAGAGCGTTTCATCCCTGGCAATTTTATCGCCGACCTTTTTGTGCCACTTAATTATCGTTCCTTCCATAACCGATTCACCCATCTTCGGCATTTCAATTTCCACTATTCCGCCCTGCGATTTGCTTTGTTCGACAGGCGGAGCAGATACTTCATTCAATTCGGAGACAGCAGGTGCCGGTTCACTTATTTCCTGTTGCGGAGTTTCACCTTCAACATCCATCACTGCAACAACAGTTCCCACATCAACCGTGTCACCTTCCTGCACTTTAATTTCCGTAATCGTTCCTGAAGCCGGTGCAGGTATTTCGGTATCGACTTTATCGGTACTAATCTCGAATATTATTTCATCCTTCTTAACTTTGTCGCCCACTTTTTTATGCCATTTGATGATAGTGCCTTCGTTAACACTTTCACCCATTTTCGGCATTACAATTTCCATTCTTAATCTCCGTGAATAATTTAAAACTCTAACAATTCTTTTATTGCCTGATAAATTTCTTCTCTGCTCGGCAGTACTGCCGGCTCGAGTATTGGTGAGTACGGAATGTGACTGTCTTTAGCAGCCAACCGTTTAACCGGTCCGTCTAAATACTGGAAGCAGGTATCTGCAACTCTTGCTGCAATCTCTGCACCGAACCCGGCAGTAAACGTATCTTCGTGAATAACGATAACTTTATTCGTTTTCTTAACCGAATTGAAAATCGTTTCTTCATCCAAAGGGATGATGGTTCTTATATCAATTACTTCAACCGAGTAACCTTCTTCTTCCAATCGCTTGGCGGCAAAAACAGAATCCCACATAGAAACACCGTACGATACAACAGTAACATCGCTGCCTTCTTTAACTATCTTTGCTTTACCGAAAGGAATTAGGTACTCATCATCCGGTTCGGGTGTTGAAGAAAAGCTTTGCCTGTAAAGTCCTTTGTGTTCGCAAAAGATAACCGGATCGTTTATGCGGCAGGCGGTTTTAAGCAAACCTTTTGCATCGGCGGCATTGCTCGGGTATGCAACGAACAAACCGGGAATGTGAGCAAAAAATTGTTCGATGTTTTGACTATGATACAATCCACCGTGAATGTAACCGCCCACTGCAACACGTGTAACAACCGGTGCCGCCCATGCATTGTTCGAACGGTAACGCATTGTTGCAGTTTCATTCTTTAGTTGCATAAAGCCGGGCCAGATGTAATCGCCGAACTGGATTTCGACGACAGGTTTTAATCCTGCCAACGCCATACCGTTTGCAACTCCCGTTATACTTGCTTCTGCAAGCGGCGAATTGAATACACGGTCTTTACCGAATTTAGTTGATAAACCTTTTGTAGCCGTAAACACACCGCCTTTGTTGTCAGCAATGTCTTCACCGAAGATGTACATCTTATCGTTTCGTTCCATCTCTTCGTGCAAAGCATGATTGATTGCAT
>JAJRSV010000369.1 GCA_024278655.1 Bacteroidota bacterium
AGTCGGCTGCGTGGACACAGGATCGCGCACCTTTTTGAAACTATTAGCGTAAGCAAGCGTCCACGCTTGCGTTCATTAATTGCCGGCAATTATGTAAAGCGCGAGACAAATCCCGCCCCACAAATTATTTGATTAGCAACATCTTCCTCACAGCCACATAATCATTAACCTTAATTCTGTACAAGTAAACTCCGCTTGCAAGGTTCTGTGCATTGAAGTTTACTTCGTATCTGCCTTTAGCTTTTTCTTCGTTTACTAATGTTGTTACTTCTCTGCCAAGTATATCGTAAATCTTAAGTGTTACAAATCCATCCTGAGGAAGATGATACCTGATTGTGGTTGACGGATTGAAAGGGTTGGGGTAATTCTGTTCCAAAGAATAAATCTCCGGTATCGGTTCACCCGTAAAAGTTCTTCCTGTCAGGTTGCTTTTCTGAAGTGTGTAATCGTCTCTTTGTATATTTGTTAATGAAACACCAACTTCCTCATTTACCGAAGTAGCGAGTCTGAAACAATAATCTCCTTGCTCAATTCCCGTACAATCAACAAGATAACTTGGATTTGCATATTCACGGACATTGGTTTTATTATAAGTAACATTATCAAATGTTCCTACAACTTCACCAGTAGATGCTTCTACTAATTCACACTTAAAATTAACCGAGAAATAATCCGTTAAAAGCGTGTCTGCCCAATCGGGGTGAACAACGTAATAATAATTAGAAAAAATCAATTCTGTTTGCTCGTTAAGATAAAACGGTTCGGTTACTACCGAAGAGTTAAGCTCCTCTATTGTGTTTACGGGGAGTGTATCAACCCGTTCAACAAACTTAACAGGTTCCCCGTTCACCAGTATATCTCCAACATTAAACAAGAACTCAATTCCTCCTTTTTCAACCACACCCGAACGTCCGTAGCTTAAGGCAATTGTTTCCTCCGCCGTTCTTTTAGCTATATTTTGTGAAGAAAAATCATCAGTACATTTGTTTATAAGGTAAGGTTTACCTGTGGAAGTGTTAAATACCATTGCCTTTATTTCCTGAAATGTTGAACCATTGCTGACAAACGGTTGAATGCCGTTTGTGCTTAACGACTGAACATCCTGATAATAACCCGGTGTTAATCTTTTAACGTATTTAGAGTATAGACCATTCTGCTCACTCCAGGTTACTATACTGCCGAACGAGCTATTCAGTGAATTGTTGTTTGTATATTCAACATTATCGCCAAAATTATTAAAGCTTCCCCAGCTTGAACCAAATCCTTCTTTTGTAACCGTAACATATCTTTCTAACGAAATACCACCTCCCTGCTGCTTAGCGGAACTTTTCTGCAATACGGGCACATAAGCACCGAGCCAGCTTATCAGAACATAAGGATTCTGCGAATCGCTGCTGTAGCTTACAGAAGGATATTTGTTTGAATTAAATCCGCTTTTATTCGAAATATCTACCACACTGCTAAAATTCCAATGGTCGGATTGAATATAACCTAATATGTATTTGATACTTTCGAGTTGCTCATAAGCAATATGAATATTAGGATAGCTTCCGGCAACAGATACATTTTTGCAATACTGGTCTGTTCCGGGAATGGTTGCTTCTGCACCCCAATTCCATCCGTTAATGTTAAACTTTGTTTTTTGTTTTATACCATCCGTGTTATCTTTTCTGTATGCAATAAATATTGCATAATTGTTATAAGATATTACCGGTTTTGCATTGCCGAAATAACTTTGCGGGTAATCGGTTACTTCTTCACTGTCATAAAACTGATAACCGCCGTTTTGACCGGGAACGTATGTTATTAACTGGATTGAAGATGCATCACCCGAATTAAAAGAATAATAGTACTCGCATACAATTTTTACAGTGTTCCCTTCATAATCGATGGATGGGTTTTTGGCATTATCCAGCAACAATTCATCCTTAGACCATTCCCCAAAGAAATCGCTTGTTAAGCTGTAAGTGTACCAAACGTTACCCATCGACTCGTAAACAACGTGGTAAATGCCGTTATCGGTCCTTACCATTTTTCTCTGTGAGCTGCTGCTTATGCCGTTTTGATCATTACTCATTAGCTGACCTTTGAGGTTTGCATAAACTATTGCACCGGCAGTTGTAAACACAACCGCTTTTTGGTCATATCCCGGAGGGCTTGTACCAACCTGTTGAAGTAAAGCACCACCTGATGTACTCCAGTTTTGAAAGTAAAAAGTTCTTGTGCCTATTGAACCGCCTAAATTTTTTGTTTGAGTTAATGGGGATTGAACAGAATAATAAATACCTTCAACTTCGGGGCGTTGATTTAAGAAGATACCGCCGTAGGAAGTAGGTGAATTGTTATACATTTGCAGCGGCGATGTATAAGGTTTGAACTCATCAGACTGAAACCAATTATTATTTGCATCTTTATAATAAAACCACGGGTCGTTAAATTTCAAATCAAGCCCGGATAGTTCTTCATCATCAACAAGTGTTCTTATTGCAGCAGGTTCCGTAGATAGAAGTCTCGACTTCATTGTTTTGTCAGTAGTTCCCTCAAAAGTAAAGTTCCTGTTTAATGCATACAGGGTTGGCGAGGTAAGTTCCCATTGATATTGCTTTTCTGTTTTTCCTGTAGAATTCCAGTCAACAATAAAAGGAAGCTCATCTGTTCTTATTGTGTAGTTGTTTCCGAATATCAGGTTCCGGCTGTCACCAGAAGAAATGGGGTCTAAGTGGTTTTCGTTAAGAATTAAACTTCCGTAATTCTCCGAGGTTTCGATATGGTTAATGAAAGTTACTGCTTCTGGATTTACTGTAACTACTTTAGTTGCAAATACATATTCATTGGTATCATTATCCCATACTTCCACTTTTAATTCAATATCATGATCAGGCATTATTAGGTTGAATTTATATTCATCATCATAAAAAATGTAAGTATTGCCATATATATTATAATAATTTTGCGGAACATCATTATCTTTAACCCGCGTCCAGCTACCTCCCGG
>JAJRSV010000025.1 GCA_024278655.1 Bacteroidota bacterium
CCGGATATATAAAAGTTTCGGATATTAAACTTAGAAATACAACGGGAAACGATTTGGAGACTTTGTTTGTTTTTCAGCTTGATAAAGATGCAAACTATTTGGCGGCTTTTACTTCCAAAGACCCGGCAAATAAAACAGAGTATATGGCAAAGTGGTCCCGGCTTTTAGCCGACTCAACTGTTAATATGCGAACGATATTAGTGAATAATGAAATTGCAGGAAGTGTGGTTAAATATGAAACGGAAGGAAAAGCTGAAATTACATATTGGATTGACAAACACTTCTGGGGAATGGGAGTTGCAACGGCGGCACTCGAAAAATTTTTAATGATTGAGAATGTCAGACCAATTTATGGGCGCGTTGCTTTCGATAATTTTGGTTCACAAAGAGTTTTGGAAAAATGTGGATTTGAAAAAGTTGGAAAAGAAAAAGGATTTGCAAATGCACGGGATAAGGAAATAGAAGAATTTATCTACAAACTGGACTAACAAAAAATAAAAACCAACGGCTAAAGAACCTGCATAAATTATTAGGCAGTAAGTGATTAAATTAAAGTTAGCTTAATGCTTCTTACACAAAAACGTTACAACAAAACCATATCTGTCCAAAATAATAGGAACTCTCTCTAATCCCTCCCTTCGCCGAAATGGCTTCGGAAGGCAGGTCTCTCTTGAAAAGAGAGAGAGACTTGTTGTCAATAAAACGTTTTATTGGTTATGTTACACAGAATTATTAATAAAAAGAACTGAATATTAATAATCCCTTCTCTTTTTAAGAGAAGGGTAGGGTTGAGTTCCAAGAGTATAAAAAATCCTTAAAATTTATTAGATAACGAAATAAAAATCCATTATAAAATTTGTTTTGGACAGATATGCTTCTTACACAAAACTGCCAATCCAACTCACCACAATTTTGATATATCACTCAACTACACTATCTTTGCACTTCAAATGAAAACGACAAATTTATATCACCATCATTTTCATACTTGCTCTCGGGCGAGGTGGAAGTGATATGTTATAAAATATAACAACTATTATCTTAAACCCGTCTGAGTAAATTAGACGGGTTTTTTTATTTCTCCCCCGCCGGTTTACTCAGACACAGGAAACAAAAAAATGAGTAAACTTAAAATTGCAATCCAGAAAAAAGGCAGACTTAACGAGAAGTCTCTCAAGCTGCTTAAAGAATGCGGCATCAAGCTTTCCAACGGGAACAACAAGCTTAAAACATCCGCCGAAAATTTCCCGGTCGATGTGCTGTTTTTACGCGACGACGATATTCCGCAATACGTGGAACAGGGTGTTGCCGATATAGGCATCCTCGGCGAAAACGAAGTTTGGGAAAAAGAAAAGAATGTAACCACGGTTGAGAAGCTTGGCTTTGCAGGATGTAATTTATCTTTGGCAATCCCGAAAGATGAAAGCTATACCGGGCTCACTTACTTTGCAGGTAAGAAGATTGCAACCAGTTATCCTAAAATTCTAAAAAAGTTTTTCGATAAAAAGAAGATTAACGTTGATATAGAGGAAATAGGCGGAAGCGTTGAAATTGCTCCCGGAATCGGTTTGGCAAATGCAATCTTCGATATTGTGAGCACCGGAAGCACGCTTTTAATGAACGGCTTAAAAGAAGTTGAAGTTGTTGCAAGAAGCGAGGCGGTATTAATTTCGAATAAATTTCTGGATGATGATAAGCTCCGGATTCTTGATAAACTTCTGTTCAGAATTAAAGCCGTTAAAAATTCCGCCGAGAACAAATACATCCTGCTCAATGCACCGAACAGTTCGGTAGAAAAGATATCCGCCATCCTGCCCGGAATGAAATCGCCTACTATTTTACCTTTGGCAGAAGAAGGATGGTGCAGCATTCACTCAGTGGTTAAGGAAGATGAATTCTGGGATATCATCGATAAGCTTAAATCATTCGGTGCGGAAGGAATACTTGTTGTTCCTATTGAAAAAATGGTGTTGTGAAATTTTAATTGAATTAGATGTAAATGAATCCACTAAAAAACTAATGAAACCGTCGACACGGTTCGGGATTTTATTTTGGTTATAAGGTTATAGCAGCCCACGACTTAAGAGTGTGTTGCAGAACTAATATTTGTCACACTGAACGAGCCTGCTTTAGGCAGGCGAAGTGAAGTGTCTCAATTCTGTTAAAGGCGAGATTCTACATTCCGCCTCGCCTGTCTGCCGACAGGCAGGCTACATTCAGAATGACAATTCAGAGTTGTGCAACACAGACTTAACTTATGGGTGAGTAAAAGCTTAACAATTTATTTAACCGTTTCAACGGTTTATAATTATTTCAGTTACTTATAAAATTATATACATAGAGCAAACTCATGAAAAAAATAATAAATCCAAATAAGAAAGACTGGCAACAGCTAACACAAAGACCGGCTGTTGATGTAAGCGAGTTGAAAAGCATAGTAAATCAAATTTTTGACGAAATAAAAATAGACGGTGATGAAGCCGTAAAGAAATTTATCCGTCAATACGATAAAGTAGATTTAGACTCGCTTGCCGTAAACGACAAAGAGATAGCCGAAGCTTCTGAAAACGTACCGGAAGAATTGAAGAAAGCCATTCAACTTGCAAAAAGCAATATTGAAAAATTCCATGCTTCCCAGCGGCAAAGCTCACAAGTAATTGATACTGTTAAAGGAGTAAACTGCTGGCGGGAAAGCAGAGCAATTGAAAAAGTCGGCATTTACATTCCGGGCGGAACCGCTCCTTTGTTTTCAACGGTTTTGATGTTGGGCATTCCCGCTAAACTTGCCGGCTGCAAAGAGATTGTGCTCTGCACCCCGCCGGATAAAACCGGAAAGATTAACAATGTAATTTTATATGCTGCCGGTTTGGTGGGAATCACTTCCGTTTTCAGCGTGGGAGGAATCCAGGCAATCGGGGCAATGACATTCGGAACTGAAAGCATTCCTAAAGTTGATAAAATTTTCGGTCCGGGTAATCAATTTGTAACCGCCGCCAAACAGGAAGCTCAGAATTACGGAGTAGCAATTGATATGCCTGCGGGTCCGAGCGAGTTGCTTATAATAGCAGATACAACCTGCAATCCCTCATTCGTCGCAGCCGATTTACTTTCCCAAGCCGAACACGGAGAAGACAGTCAGGTAATTTTACTCTCCGGTGATGAAGAAGTAATTGACAATGTGCTGTTGGAATTAAAGCAGCAATTAAAATCATTACCGAGAAGAGCAACAGCAGAACAAGCTTTGGCAAACAGCAAAGCGATTGTTTTATCAAGCTTAAAAGAGTGCATCGATTTCAGTAATCTGTATGCACCCGAGCATTTGATATTAGCGGGAAACAATTTCAAAAAGCTTATCCCCGATATCACAAATGCCGGTTCGGTTTTTATCGGTAACTACAGTTGCGAAAGTGCCGGAGATTATGCAAGCGGAACAAACCACACACTGCCGACAAACGGTTACGCACGCAACTACAGCGGTGTTTCGTTAGATTCGTTCGTAAAGAAAATCACCTTCCAGGAAATAACGGAAGAAGGCATTCAAAATATCGGTCCTTCAATTGAACTAATGGCGGAGGCAGAGCAACTGTCCGCACACAAAAACGCAGTTACAATAAGATTAATAAGTTTTAAAAATGTTTGAATTAAACGACAACATAGTTCGCAAAAACATTCTCGCTCTCAAACCTTATTCGAGTGCAAGGGATGAGTTTTCCGGTGACGAAGGAGTGTTTTTAGATGCAAACGAAAACCCGTTCGGTGTGCTTAACCGTTATCCCGATCCTCATCAGAAGGAACTGAAGGAAAAGTTAAGTAAGATAAAATCGGTTCCTCCCGGAAATATTTTTATCGGCAACGGCAGCGATGAGGTTATCGATTTAACTTACAGAATTTTCTGCAACCCGGGTAAAGATAAAGCACTTACTTTTTCGCCGGGTTACGGAATGTATGAAGTCTCGGCACAAATAAATGATGTTGAATTAATAAAAGTTCCTTTAAATCAATCCTTTCAAATTGATTTTGATATTGTGGAAAAGTATTTGAACGATAAAGCTTTAAAGCTCATTTTCGTCTGCTCGCCGAATAACCCGACCGGCAACATCATCGATAACATTGATTTGCTGCTGCAAAAATTTAGTGGGATTGTAGTAGTCGATGAAGCTTATATCGACTTCAGCAATACAGATTCTTCCGTTGCAAAAATTAATGAGTATCCGAATTTAATTGTCGCACAAACATTCAGTAAAGCATGGGGATTGGCTGCCGCACGTGTGGGCATAGCTTACGCGAGCGCTGCAATTATTTCGTTGTTCGATAAAGTAAAACCTCCTTACAACGTAAGCGGACTCAATCAAAAAGCGGCTTTGGAGGCGTTGGAAAACTATCCGGAATTTGAAAAGAGAAAAGCGATAATCCTTGAGCAAAAATTATGGCTGGAAAAACAGTTGCAAAATATACCCGTTGTAAAAAAGATATATCCTTCCGATGCAAATTTTATCCTGGTCGAAGTAACCGATGCAGGTAACGTTTATAACAAACTTGTTGATAAAAAAGTGATAGTCAGGAACAGGGATAACCTGGTAAAAAACTGTATAAGGATAACAGTCGGAACTCCGGATGAAAATAAAAAACTAATTAAAGAATTAAGTGAATTATAAATTATGAAGAAAGTATTATTCATCGACAGGGACGGCACTTTGGTAATCGAACCGTCTGATAATTTTCAGTTGGACAGTCTGGAAAAACTGGAATTTTATCCGGGCGTGTTTCAATTCCTTTCCCGTATAGTAAAAGAACTGGATTACGAATTGGTGATGATTACAAACCAGGATGGATTGGGAACCGATTCATTTCCCGAAGAAACTTTTTTGCCTGTTCAAAATAAAATCATCCGGGCATTTAAAAACGAAGGAATTGAATTTGCGGATATCCTGATTGATAATTCATTCCCACATGAAAATCTTCCTTCCCGTAAACCGGGCACTGCAATGTTAACGCACTACATCAAAGGAAATTACGACATTAAAAATTCTTTTGTAATAGGCGACAGGTTAACGGATGTGCAGCTTGCAAAGAATCTGGGCTGCAAAGCAATTTACATTAATGAAAATAAAAGCGAAGATGCCGTGCTGACAACATTAAGCTGGGAAGATATTTACCGGTTTCTCAAATCGGAACCGAGAAAGGCAACGGTAACAAGAAAAACTTCCGAAACCGATATCGAAGTTGAAGTTAATCCGGACGGTTCCGGGAAAAGCACGATCTCAACCGGCTTAGGATTTTTCGATCATATGTTGGAGCAAATCGCCAAACATGGCAACATCGATTTATCCGTTAAGGTAAACGGCGATTTGAATATCGATGAACATCACACAATCGAAGATACGGCAATCGCTTTGGGCGAAGCTTTCTATCAGGCGTTGGGAAATAAAAAGGGCATCGAACGTTACGGCTTTCTGCTGCCTATGGACGATTGTCTGGCACAGGTTGCTATCGACTTTGGCGGAAGACCGTGGCTGGTTTGGAATGCAGAATTTAAAAGAGAAAAAATCGGTGAGATGCCGACCGAAATGTTTATGCACTTTTTCAAATCATTCAGCGATAGTGCAAAGTGTAATCTTAACATCAAAGCCGAAGGAGAAAATGAGCATCACAAGATAGAAGCAATCTTCAAAGCGTTTGCAAAAGCAATAAAGATGGCTGTAAGCAAGACCGGTAACTATTCAATCCAAAGTACAAAGGGAACTTTATGATTGCAATTATTAAATACAATGCCGGCAACATAAGGTCG
>JAJRSV010000370.1 GCA_024278655.1 Bacteroidota bacterium
CGGTATATTTATGTATCCGGCTGATTCACGTCACCCTAACGGAAAGTTAAGATTGATGTACGAATGTAACCCGATGGCATTTATAGTTGAACAAGCCGGCGGAAGGGCAAGCAACGGTAAGCAACGCATACTCGAAATACAGCCGGAAAAACTGCATCAGCGCGTACCGATATTCATCGGCAGCGAAGAAGATGTAAAAACCGTCGAAAAATTCCTGGCTGAAGCAGAGGTAGAAGCAGACTAAAAAACTTTAAAGGGATAATTACCGGATACTATTTTATTTTCTCTAATTCCGAATCGATTTTTTTAGCCAACTCTTCGGGAGTTATCCCTACTATTTTTATTTTCGTACTTTTAACAAGCACGTCCGGCGGGTCGCCCTCACCCGTCATAAACTTATATAACCCGAACCCCAACCTGTTACGGTCATTCGTAATAGGTACGTATTCACTTAACGATTCGACAATATTATATACTTTCTTCTCTAATGAAGACTCCGGAAACTCTCGGGTATTTGGCGGAGGTAATGTCGTCATCTTAATCCTTAATTTTTTGTTACACAAAAATAATAGGGTATTAGCCAAACTGCAATAAATATTGGCAGCGTTAGTTATTATTACATAAATTTGTACAATTATCAACAAAAAAGTTTTAATTGAACCTAACAGACATAAATAATCTGCTCATAGTCCGCTTAAGTTCGCTCGGTGATGTGCTTCTCACCACTCCGCTTATTCGATCGATAAAAAAACAATATCCTTATATCAATCTGGATTTTCTGGTAAGAAAAGAATATTCGGACCTGCTGAAACTCAATCCGCACTTAAACAAAATACTTATTTACGAAAATGATAAAGAGAAAATAAAACAACTTAAAAATAAAATCTGCGAAAATGATTACGACGGAATAATCGACCTTCAGAATAATTTAAGAACACTTTTACTTTTGAAATGCTACGGCAGTTCTGTAGCAGGGTTCAGTAAAAGAAATGTAGATAAGTTTTTATTGGTTCATTTTAAAGTAAACAGATTGAAAGATTCACCGCCGATTCCCGAAAGATATGCACAAACTATAGACGGTTTTAAGCTTGATGATGAAGGGCTTGAACTGATTAGTGATAGAACAGCAAACGAAAAGCTGCAGGGAAGCGAAAATTATATCGGTATTTGTCCCGGCGCCAAACATTTTACAAAACGCTGGCTTACGGAGTATTACATCGAGCTGGGAAAACTCTTGATTGAAAACGGTTATAAAGTTGTTCTGTTCGGCGGAAAAGATGATAAAGAGATTTGTAATAAGATTGAAGCTGAACTGCCCGGCTCAATAAATCTTTGTAACGATAACGACATACTTCAGACCGCAGCAGATATGAAGCGCTGCAAAGTTATTTACTGCAACGATTCAGGGTTGATGCATACGGCATCGGCTGTTGGTGTGCCTGTAATTGCATTCTTCGGTTCGACTGTTAAAGAGTTCGGGTTTTTCCCTTATAAGTGTAAGAATTTAGTATTAGAAAATAATTCTTTATCTTGCAGACCGTGTACGCATATCGGGAAATCGCGCTGTCCGAAAAAACATTTTAAGTGTATGAAGGAAATTACTCCGCAGTTTGCTTTTGAAAAATTAAAAGAGATGATTAATCACTGATGAAAAAATTCTGGTACTTTATATATAACGTTTTCTTTCTTCCTTTTCTTTATATCCTTTTAAGAACCGGAGGATTATTCAAACGGAAGATAAGAGAGGGAATTAAAGGCAGGAAACGTGTATTCGAAGATTTGATTCTGAAAAACCGTGAACTCGACCGGAAGAAAAAAGTTATCTGGTTTCATTCCGCTTCATTGGGTGAGTTCGAACAGGCAAAGCCGATAATTAAAAAGCTGTGGCAAATGGAAAAGTTTAACATCATCATTACCTTCTTTTCACCTTCGGGATTTGAAAACTCGAAAAATTATCCTTATGCAAATATTATTTCATATCTGCCGTTCGACAGCAGAGCCAATGCGGAAATATTCGTTAGAATAGTGCGTCCCGATCTTGCAGTGCTGATGCGTTACGACATCTGGCCCAACTTCATCCGCGAATTAAAAAAGGCACGCATACCATGTTACATTGTAGATGCAACAATGAGAAAGAATTCATCGAGAGCGCTGCCGGTAATAAAATCGTTTCATAAAGCACTGTTCAGTGATATAACGAAGATTCTTACTGTTTCCGAAAGTGATGCGGAAGCGTTCAGAATTTTTAAATGCAGCGATGGACAGCTTCGCGTAGTCGGCGATACGAGATTCGACAGGGTTTACGAAAAGAGTTTATCGGCTAAAGAGAAGAAGCTGATAAATCCCGACGTGTTAGAAGGCAAAAAAGTATTTGTTGCAGGTAGCACGTGGGAACAGGATGAAGAGGTAATACTTCCGGCGTTTTTAAAACTTGCAAAGTTCGATAAAGATGTAATGATGATTATTGCTCCACATGAGCCGACAGTTTTGCATCTCGAAAAACTGGAAAACCAATTTGCAGGCAAAATTTCTTCGATAAGATTTTCTCATTTGAATAATTACTCCGGTGAAAGAATTATAATCGTTGATTCGATAGGAATATTACTTACACTTTATACTTATGCAGATGTTGCATTCGTAGGAGGAAGCTTTAAGCAGAATGTACACAATGTACTGGAAGCGGCGGTTTACGGTGTGCCGGTAATGTTCGGTCCGAAGATTAACAACTCACAGGAAGCGAAACAGCTTGCCGAACGGGGGGGCGGTTTGTTGATACGTGGAAAGCGCGAAGCTTACAGAAGAATGCGTACACTCTTTTCGGATGAACAATTGAGAAAGCAGCGCGGGCAAATAGCACTGGAATATGTGAAAGAAAACATAGGCGCTACGGATAAAATTATCGGGGAGATTGAAAAGGTTATTTGAGAGAATACAGAAGTAAGAAGACAGGAGACAGAATGTTCGTGGTTCTTGGTTCGTGGTTCTTGGTTTGCTAATAAAAGAAACCGATTGTAAAAATGGATTTTGTAGCGCAGATTATCAATCTGCGTTTGCTTACAAAATCACAAACCTCAAAAAACAATTATTAAATAAATTCCAATTGCTAATATCCAATTAACGAAACAATTATTATAGGAAACCAACCCCTTTAGGGGTGGAATGTTTGTAGCAAAGCAGCGAAAAAAATGAAACGAAAACCCCAG
>JAJRSV010000371.1 GCA_024278655.1 Bacteroidota bacterium
CAGATTTCAAATTAAAAGACTTAAAGCCCGGAATTTATACCGCCGTATTCACCGGCTACACGGAAAACAAAGACAAATTACAGGCAAAAACAATAATCGAAATCACTAAAGATGGAGAAATAACAATACATGAAACTTCAATTGGCGAAGTAGACATAAGCGCCCTTCGCAGCGCCGCGTTAAAACAATCAAAGCCGTTTTTCCACGGAACAATCATCGCGTTGGCAATAATAGCACTGGCATTATGCATCGCGTACAGCGTACAATACATATTTAAGCCGAGACTACGCAAACATAAACACAAACGAAAATGAAAAAAATAAAAACAGTGATAATAACAGTAAGTTTAATAGCAATAACAGCGGCCGCGAGCGTAGCGAGCGCCGCGTCCGATACGTTTGACATTTCCATGACGGTGGACGCGTATTCAACTATTAGTACTTGCGGAAGTGTGGCGTTTTCGTCCACATTTACTAATGATTCCGGCCAAATATCTCCTGCTTGTAATATAACGGCATATTCAAATAATAGCACTGGATTTTATATAACATTACAAGGCACTAATGCCGGATTTCACAATCCCGCTATTGGGACCGAATGGGGGAAACTGCAACCAACAGACGATACCATAGATACCGGCTGCACCTCTTCCTGCTCGGAAGAGTGGGGATGGAGAATTAAAAACGGAACACCTGCGGGATATGCCACCGGCGCGGTACAAACAGATTCAAACAACGGAAGTCGCGTTTTTGATGCCGCAACCTATTGGCACACAGTCAATTATGAAAGCGTTGGATCACCGGGTATGGTAGGTGCTGAAAAAATAATTGACCAAAGCGTTGCTTCAAGTGAAGGGGCAAATTTTGATATTGAGTTTGGGGCGACAACGGATAGTACGGATGCAGGAAATTATACCGATACAATCACTTTAACTATCATTGTTTATTAAAATTACATTATTGACTTTTGCAAAGAATTGTTATACAATATTATATGAACCAAAAATAAAATATGTCTTTAATTTTAATAATATTCTGTTAAGGTCGGGACAGGATAATCTGGGGCACAAAACAAAAGGGGAAAGGGATTACTTATAAAGCTTTGTAATTAACCCAAAACAAAAATGAAAAAAGTAAAAGCTTTAATCGCAATGGTTGCGCTTGTTGCTGTTATCGCAGTGGCAAGTGTGGCACAAGCTGCAACAGTTGATGTTTCTGGTACTGTTGCTACCTCTGTTACTTTAAACAACTGTACTGTCAGTCTTGGAACTATTCCAACTTCTACAACAGTAGCAAATGCTACTTGTACTCCAACTTATGATGTCAATAGTGCAAACGGATATACTATTGATTACCTTAATACATCAGCTGTTCTTACTAACACAACTACTTCTGACACAATTGCTACAGTAGTTGAAAACGGTGTTGCCGGTGGAGCTGCTACTACTTGTTCTGCAGCTTCAGAGTGTTGGTCATACAATGTAGCAAGTGATGATACTGGTGTGGTTTATGGAGATGACGATAGCACTGAAAGCCCTCCGGGCCAAGGTGACGGTGTTTCTGGTTGGAGTGATTGGAATACTGGGGAACATGGTATCTATGTTGGTACTGATGGAATAATTACAGATGGTACTAGTGGTTATCAAACTGGTTATACATTAACCATGACTTATTATGCCGCTGCTACCTCTACTACTGATGCTGGTACATTTCAAAACAATACTGGGACTCTAACACTTACTGCTCTTTAGTATTTATAAAACCAGTTTAAAAAAGTGGGTTATAATAACCCACTTTTTTTTTAAAAACAAATATGTTAATCTTCCCTAAGGAAATTATTTAACCAGTTCTTACAATGACAAAAATACATTTACTGAAAAAACAAATTCTTATTATTATTGGCTTGACGTTATTATCAGGTTTAATTTTTGCCGGACAAGCATCGGCAGTTTTTATAACGCCTGCAAATTTGGATTTTACAGCAAAGCCGGGGGATGTGATTAGGGGTAAATTAAAAGTAGGAAATTCCGAGACGACCCCTCATCAATTAAATGTATTTGTAAGTGACTATATAATTAATCCCGAAACCGGTATTAGAAAGTTTATTGACGATTCAGCTCCCCGGGGACTTAAAGACTGGATAGAGTTAGACGCAAAATCACCCATCGCAGATCCGGATGAAAAAGTTGATTTTAATTATAAAATTACGGTTCCCGAGTCTGCTGCCCCGGGAACTTATATGTCTGCATTTCTGGCAAGCGCAACAATACCAGCCAACGATGACGAAGGCTCTCGGGTAGGAGTCGCAGGGAGAGTTGTCAGTTTAATTAGTTTAACAATTGAAGGTGATTATAACGAAGAACTTTCCCTTAAATCTTTTAAATTAAATAAAAAGAAATTTTTACAAGGGAATATTGTATTTAATGTTGAAGTTAAAAATCTGGGAGATGTTAAAACAGTCCCGTTTGGACAAATAACCATTTATGATGGAAATGGGGATTTGGTTGAAGGCGTTTATGCTATTACAAATGAATTTGAAGGTAAAGAAGTTGTTATCGATAGAAAAGATGAGATTCCTGTTAATGTTTCAAAATCTGTCGTAATGCCTGGAACCACACATACTATCGATGTCGAATGGAAAAATCGGGATGTCGCAACAGGCAATTATACAGCAAAATTAGCTTTATATTATGGCCAAGACAACACAAAACTTGAAGCAGAGACTGATTTTGAAATTGTAGAAAATTTCACTCTCACGGAATTAACACCGGAAGCATTTTTTAAATCTTCTTTACCAATAAGCTTTGATATAAAATTGCAAAATACGGGCAACCAATCTGTGGAGCCGTCCGGTTATTTTGAAATAACAAATATTTTTGGAGCACAGAAAAAACGGATTGACCTTACAAAAGAAGAATTAAAAGTTCCAAGCGGTGAAGAAAAATCATTAAATAATTTAATCTGGGATTCCGGATTTGCTTTAGGGTTGTATAAAGCCAATTTGTACCTTGATGTCGGGGGAAATACTTATACAAAATCAGCAACTTTTTGGATCATAAGTTGGTGGCAAGCAATAATTGTTGTACTTGTACTCCTTATTCTTATATTTATACTTTATAAGGGAGTTCATGGTTATAGGGTTATGAAAGAAAAGATAAAAATAATAGAAAAAGATAAATAATCTACTAAAAAATAACTAATAAATAAAACGCATTAGAATATTCTAATGCGTTTTAAGTTCAAACAAGCGCACAAAACGTTGTCGGGGGTTAAATTTTGATGTATAATATATATAGTTAATAGAAATATAAAAAGCAAAAGATCTGATGCTAAAAAAAATTGAATTTTTAATTATTGGTTGTATTTCTTTTTTATTAATAAGCAACATTGCCTACGCTGCTTTTGTTGTCGTCCAGGGAAATGTTCTCCCTCAAGACGCGACAAATTTTGTAATAACCGAACCGGGCGATGGAAGCGGAACATGTATTTTGAATTGGAATAATAGTACTACTTCAAATGCTGATACAAGCAGAATCATAAATGATTCCGGATTTTCAATAACCAGCACTGACCTTCCGATACAAATTATTAACGGGGGGACCGGTCCGGGAAACGCCGAAACAACAACTTTCACTAATCTTGTTGTTGGTTGGACATATATTTTTAGCCACACATCACTGGCCGGATCACTTCAAAGCCCCGGCATCTGGGCTGTTTGCACTCCAACTTCCCCCCTCCCCCCCCCGATTCTCAACGCTGAACCGGCAACAACTGTCGGAACAAGCAATACGCTATCCTGGACAAACGGAGGTGTTGATGATCCGAATCTTGATTGTAAAATATCGGTAAGCCTTTCTGATCTTGATAACAATCCCGCCGCGCCGACAGTTGCTGAAAGTCCGTGGGTTGATTGCCCCGCCTCTACAACAACTTATTCGCATACATTTACAGGTTTATCGACCAACACAACTTACTACTACCACGTTTGGAGCAGCGATGACGGCGGGACGACTGTTAGCCCATATTCAAATGTAGAGCTTTCAACTCAAATCGAGACGACCGGTGGCGGCGGAACCCCTCCTCCGGGTGGTGGTGGAACTCGCCCTTCCGCGCCTGAATGCGGGAACGGCATAAAAGAATCCGGCGAGCAATGTGATGACGGAAATAACTTTAACGGCGACGGTTGTAGCTCAACTTGTCAGATTGAAGTTGTTGAAGAAGTTGTAACCGTTACTTTTGAAATTAAAGGCAAGCCTCAGTATCGCGCGATTATCGACGCGACCCCTAACTTAAAGCTTAATGCTAACTTACACTTCTTTAAACATAGTACCGGAAGCGTAGATACCGATGCCATTACTCTTGATTCGTACGGCTTGGGGACTTATCAGGCTGATATTCTTACCGGAACATACGATATCGGCCTAAACGGCGATGCCCATAATACAAAAATTATTAGAGATGTTGAAATAACCCCTGCCACTGAAACCGTAACGCTCGATTTTACTTTCGCGGATACCGTTGAACTAACGGCCGGCGACACGGTTGATGATAACTATATAAATGCCGTGGATGTGGCTAAATTACTTGGATCTTACAAGGTTACGGGCGATAACGTAAACGATCTTAACAAAGAAGATGTTGTTAACGCGATCGACATTGCGATTATGGTCTGGAACTACAAGAAAGAAGGCGAATACTTCTTCCAATCCGTCTAGTAATATGTTATAATATTTAGAAGAAATAAACAAAAAATGAAAATAAACATATCACATATAATAACAGGTTCTCTTAAGGTGATTTTTGGACTTGTGATCATTTTAAGCACCATGCCCAGCGCGCTTGCCGCTCGTTTTTATTTTAATAATAATGATAATTTAATGAAAGGCTGTCCCGGAAGTGTCGACATTATGCTCGATACCGAAGGAGCCGATGTTTTGGCGGCGGATTCGACTTTTTCTTATA
>JAJRSV010000372.1 GCA_024278655.1 Bacteroidota bacterium
GAACTTGTTTGTAAAATTGCTTTTAACAGAATGGTTAGACAATCCGTTCAAGCCGCCAGAGGATTATTCTATGAAATCTAAACAGCTAAAGCTATTTTAGGGGGGATGGAAATCAGAAAATTAAAAAATCTATCCAATACATTTAATTATTAAATCTTTTTCTATGTTTTATTTTTATTTTGGACAGCAGTGAGACATTGGGATACTGCGGCGGAGCGGGGACGTTTGCTAACGCAGAACTACGAATAATCTTTTGGTTCTTGGTGCTTGGTTCGTGGTTTATATTTATCTGAAAGGTAATGAAACCGAACGTGTAAAACGTTCGCAGAAAATTAATGCAGATAATTAACACATCCATAGTGCGGCAGATGCTTTCGCTTGAACCTGCATCCGTTCTTCGATACTTTCGGCATCGTTTCAATTCATTGAACGGTTGTGTGAACATTGCACACGCTAACCTGGCTTCACCTTTATTAAATGCGCAAAGTACTTTTTGAATAATTTTAATTGTACCGGTAGGCGTCCTTTCAATGAGCAACTTTTACAACTATTACTAATAAAAGATCATCATGAATTTCATACGGCAATCTATAAACACCAAATCTGATCCTGTATTTCTCTTCATTTGAAAGTTTCGAACATCCAACCGGTCTCGGATTTTCTGCAAGTGAATCAATTATTTTTAATACTCTTTTAATCTCTTTGGACGGAAGCTTATTGATTTCTTTAACTGCAGATCTCTTTATCTCAATTTTATATTTTGCCATTCTTTTTGAGATCTGCAATTAATTTTTCATAAGAAATTGTTGGTTCGGCAGCTCTGTCTTTAAATGTCTGCAAATCTTCTGCGTCTTCCATCAGCTCTCTGCGAATTGCTCTGTCGATTATTTCGGATATTGATGTTGATGTTTCAGCCGCTTTTACTTTCAAGATTTTATGTATATCGGGATCAAAATAAACTGTCGCCCTTTTTGATAAATTTGCCATAATTTTACCTTTTTCCAACAAATATAACATTATAACGCTATAACGTCAAGACATCAGGCAATACTTATTCTAAAAACTTTTCCCGTTCCTCTTTGCTTGGTATGCGGCAGGTGTTTCGCTTTCCGAATAATTTGTACCTGCTCTTTGCAACTAAATCGTAAAAGAAATCTCTTACCGGTTCCGGCAGGAAGATGAGCGGATAAAATATTTTTAAGATGCTTTTTAACTCTTTAGCAATTTTAAATGCAGCAGTAGATTTTGTAAAATATTCTTCGCCGCTTATCAAAATAAAAGTATCGAAGTCAGATGTACTCAGCTTAAACTTTTTCAACAATGTTTGTCCCGCTTCCGATTGCAACGCAGCAAACCTGAACACATTTTTTTTATCTCTATCGATAATAAAGTTCACCCAGAAGTTGCAGAAGTTGCATACACCGTCAAATAGTATTATAAAAGAATTCATATTTAAAATAATTTTAATTGTTAAAACAAAAAAAATATTACTTCCATTAGGTAGAATATTAGGGAGATTTTCAATGAAGTTTATTTAGATGAATACGGTGAATTACTTTCTTTAACATATTTGGCAATCAATCTTTCTTCTTTTTCATATTCATCAACGGTTAATCTTACCACATCAAGCGGGACACCAAATTTTTTCATAGTTTCACGTTCAGCTTTGCTTGTTAGTAACGAGCGTTTGAAAATTTCCACATTCATAAAATCATCGCTAATTATTGCTATATCAATATCTGAATTCTCATTGAATGCTTCGGACAATGCTGATCCAAAAACTAAAACTTTAGCTTGTTTTAAACCTGATGCTGTCAACTGTGCTGATAAAAATTCTACTATATTTTTGATTGTGCCTTTATCCATTCCAGAGTTTCTCTTGTTTGTTCTATTATCAATTCAGTTTTTTCTTTTGAAAAAATTAAGATCAGCTTTTCGAGCGATTCAGGATATCTTGTTGCAATTCCCTGATCATTTAATAGCGTTAAAAACTCATCAATATTACTTTCGGGTTTTAACTCCAGTTTATCTACAAAATACATTAGATTATGCGATTTTGGCGGAAGCAATTTTATTCTCTCAACAAACAATCCCTTCAACGCTTTTTCAATTGAAAGATGACACATAAAAACAGCATAAATATGCCTGCCCGATTCAAACATTTTCTCTGCTGTTCGAAAATCATATTCAGATTGTTTGTACCACTCGTCTGAATCAATTTCCATGATTGTTCTTTTAATTATTTCTACTTTTATATAATATAAAACGATTTAATTTCAATATAAACAAGCTTAACAAAAATACAGCACCAATCATAATCTTATTCATGTTTTATTCTGCATTCTGCATCAACTTAACCAACTCAATTTTTTGCGGAGTTGCGCGTGCTATAAGAATTGTGAAGTTATCTATTTTAACCGTCTCTCCCTGCGAAGGAATTCTGCCTAACTTTGTTTCGATATAGCCGCCGATAGTTTCGTAATCGCCTTCTTCAATATTCAAATCGTACTTTTCATTTATATGATCGATTTCAACTTTACCGCTGATTAAATATGTGCCGGGTGCAATTCGTCTGCAAATATCTTCTTCCACATCGTACTCATCCTTTATTTCGCCGAACAGCTCTTCGAGAATATCTTCCATCGTTACAATACCAGCCGTTCCGCCGAACTCATCCACAACAATTGCTATTGAAATTTTCTTCTCTAAAAATTCGTTCATTACTTCGAAGCTTTTCTTCGTCTCCGGAATAAAACTCACTTCTCTGATTATGCTTTCAATCGATTCGGGAGATTTGAAAATATCTTTAGCGAGAATTATTCCTTTTATATTATCGAGATTATCTTCGTACACCGGCAGTTTCGAAAATCCGGATTCTACAAAAACCTTAATGGCATCATTAATCGACTGGTTGATTTCAATTCCGACAATCTCTGTGCGGGGAGTCATCGCTTCGTGAACACGCTGCTCGCCCAAATCGAGAACCTTTTCGATTATATCGCTTTCCTTTAAACTAACTTCGCCTGCTTCGGTACTTTCCTTCACTAATCCTTTTATATCTTCCTTATCGAAAAGATGAGTTACCTTTTCGGCTTCCTGTCCGATTGAAAGAGTTAACCTCTCAGAGAATGCGGAAGCCATCTTAACGAAAGGATAAAACAGGAATGTAAAAAACCGTAACGGCAGTGCGGAGAGCATAATCACACCGTCAGCTGATTCGCGCGCAAAATACTTCGGAAGAAGCTCACCGAACAAAAGAAGTATAACGGATGAAACAATAAGTATGCTTAATTCTCCCCAGCCGAAAAACTCAGCGAAAAACAGAGCACTAAGCGAAGCAAAAGCAACGTTAATAACATTGTTGCCGATTAAGATTGTCGAGAAAAAAGTCTGCGGATGCGTAATAAAATATTTAACGCTTTGTGCGGCAGGATTTTTCTTTCGTGCTTTAATTTCTATCTTCAGTTTGTTAGCAACGATGTATGCTATTTCGGTGCCGGCAAAATATGCACTCATAAACAATAACAGAACCAGTAAGATAAATTCATCAGCCATGTTTAGTACGCTCTTTCAACTTTTATATCTTTTATATCGTAAACAAATTTCTTGCCGTCGTACATCATTTCAACCGACATATCAATTTTATCATTGGATATTAAGCGCTCATCCATTTTCAATCCTCTCTTTGTACCGAACCTGAATGACTTTTCGGAAGCGGATTTAAGAGAAAGATTATACCCGCCGTTTTCAGTCTCCGTAAAAGGTGTAAATGTATAAACAACCTCTTTATTCGAATAAACTGTAACCCTATTGAATTCAATTTTATTTATATCGTCTTCAGTTAAGTTTTTAATTTTCATTTCACCGTTCATAAAAAACTTACCCGGGGCACCCGGCATAAGGTTTAACCAGCAGTCAACCGAATAGCTCTTAACTTCAATACCCGGCTTTTCAGATTCGTCTTTTGACGACGAACACGAAATTAAAACAACCATAAATGAAATTATAAAAATGTGATTGATAAACTTAAGCATTAAGCAATCATATAACTTTATAAATAATAAGAATTGTTGTTGCAACGTAAGCAAGAACTGTGATAATCATCTGTAAATCGGTTACAACTGTTTTGGCTGTGTTCTCTCCTTTATGACTGATATACTCAAGATACATATACCTGAAAATTCCGTAAACCACAAACGGAGTCGTGTAAATCAGGTTTTCGGTTTTGAAAACGGAGACGGTTCGTTCCGAAACAGTGTAGAGTGCATAACAGATTATTACACCCGCAGCAGCTACGGTTGCCATTTGATCGACAAAGTTAAGCGAGTACTGAGATAAAACCTTCCGGGTCGGGGTTTCTTCGGTGTTCATTATTAACTTTAATTCGGAATGTCGTTTCATTACGCCAAGAAACAACGAGATGAACATCGTTGTGAGTATCAGCCAGCTTGATATCGGCACGCTGATAGCAAATGCGCCTGCAAGTACTCTTATTGCAAAGCCCGCTGCAATACTGAACACATCGAGTATAACGATATGTTTGAACCAGAACGAGTAAAGAACATTCAGCAGAATGAACGCCGCAACAAACCCGATAAACTGTGTATTAAATTTAAAGAGCAGTGCTATAATAAGAACAAAGAGCACAGCAGCGGTAATTAGCGCATTGGTTTTAGAGATAGCGCCCGAAGGAAGCGGGCGGTTCTTTTTAACGGGATGAGCTCTGTCAGCTTCAATATCAATTAAATCGTTTATCACATAAATGAAACTTGAAGCGAAACAGAATACAACAAACGCATAAAATGCGGTTAGAAAATAATTCCCATCAAAAAGATGTAATGAAAAGAGCAGCGGAACAAAAACAAAAGTGTTTTTGATCCACTGCGGAACCCTGATAAGTTTTAAATAATTAAGAAGCATTTAGAACACTGCAACTTCTTCGTAAGTTCCGAAGATTTCTTTAAGCTCTCCGACCATTTCTCCTAATGTAACATAATTTTGTGCGGCTTTAATAAATACAGGCATAAGATTTTTGTTGTTAACCGCAGCATCCTTAATTTCCGCCAGACTCTCATTAACCGCTTCCTGATTTCTGCTTTGTTTTATATCTGCCAGACGTTTCTTCTGTTCAATTTCTACTTCGGGTGGAATGGTTAATATCGGTATCTCTATCTTTTCTTCCTTCTCAACAAATTCATTCACACCAACAATTATCTTTTCTTTCTTTTCCACTTCACGCTGATAGCGGTAAGCAGCATCGGCAATTTCTTTCTGGAAGTAACCCGCTTCGATTGCAGGAATAACCCCGCCGTAAGCATCTATCTGCTCAAAGATTTCATTTGCTTCCTTTTCCATTTTATCCGTAAGCGATTCAATAAAGTAACTGCCGCCCAACGGATCGACTGTATTGATAACACCTGTTTCGTAAGCAATCAACTGCTGCGTACGAAGAGCAATCTTCACAGCTTTCTCGCTCGGCAGTGCAAGCGTTTCGTCCATTGAGTTTGTATGAAGCGACTGCGTTCCGCCCAGCACTCCGGCAAGCGCCTGAAACGCTGTACGCACAATGTTGTTTTCGGGCTGCTGTGCCGTTAATGTGCAACCCGCCGTTTGAGTATGAAAGCGAAGCCACCACGAACGCGGATTTTTAGCGCCGTATTTTTCCTTCATTCGTTTTGCATAAATTTTACGTGCCGCACGGTACTTTGCAATCTCTTCGAAGAAGTCTAAATGAGAGTTAAAGAAGAATGAAATTCTCGGAGCAAACTCGTCAACATCCATTCCCCGTTCGATGCAAGCTTCGATGTAAGCAAAACCGTCTGCAAGCGTGTAAGCCAATTCCTGCACTGCAGTCGAGCCGGCTTCACGAATGTGATAACCGCTCACCGAAACCGGATTCCAGTTGGGAACTTCGTTTGTTGTAAACTCAATCATATCTGTAATTATTCTCATCGAAGGATTCGGCGGATAGATGTATTCCTTCTGCGCAATGTATTCCTTAAGAATATCGTTCTGCAATGTTCCCCTTAAATTCTTAAAGTCAACTCCCTGCTGTTTTGCAACCGCAAGATAAAAAGCGAATATCATAGCAGCGGGCGAATTAATCGTCATCGAAGTGGAAACTTTATCAAGTGGAATTTTATCGAAAAGAATTTCCATATCCTTAAGCGATGAAACCGAAACTCCGCAGATTCCAACTTCGCCTTCCGCTTC
Organism: Bacteroidota bacterium; assembly: GCA_024278655.1. GTDB lineage: Bacteria > Bacteroidota > Ignavibacteria > Ignavibacteriales > Ignavibacteriaceae > BMS3ABIN03. The sequence continues at coordinate 6,214 of JAJRSV010000372.1, forward strand.
GGGTGCATCGGCATCCCAGCCCATAAGCGTCGGCAAATCGTAAGCAACCGATAATCCCGTCTGCCCTTTCTCAAGCAGGAAGTGAAAACGTTCGTTTGTATCCTTCGGTGTTCCGAAGCCTGCGAATTGCCGCATCGTCCATATTCTGCCGCGGTACATATTCGGATGAATTCCCCTCGTGTAAGGATACTCGCCCGGGAAACCGATTTCGCTTAAATAATTTATGTGTTCAACATCATCGGGACCGTATAAAACCTTTATTTCCCTGCCGCTCACTGTTGTGAACTTCATCCCTGTGGTTTTAGCGGCGGCAGCTTTCTCCTCGTATTCCGCTTTACGTTTTTTATATTCATTGTCAATCATAATTTCACCTTAAAATTTTTCCTGATTCAATTTTACTGATTGTTCAACATTAAATTAACTATTGCTTCAATTTACGTTCTGCCGAACCTTCTGTCAAATTCTGTTAAAGAAATTTTTATCACTATCGGTCTGCCATGCGGACAAACATACGGCATCGATGTTGCAAACAACTGATCGATCAGCAGACGCATTTCTTTTTCGTTTAACTTATCGCCGGCTTTTATTGCTGTCTTGCACGAATAAGATTTTGCAAGATTATCTTTCTGCTCCAGTTTTTTCTCGCGCTGGTTGATTGAGTATTCTTCAATCAGTTCGAGCAAAACTTTTTCTTCAGAACCTTTTTTAACATCGTCGGGTACGCCTTCGATAACAATCGTATTCTTACCGAAAATTTTTATCTGAAATCCCAATTTATTCAGATAAGGATAAAGTTCTTTAACAAGCTCGAACCTGCCGGGATCGAGCTGAACCGTTTTCGGGAAGAGCAATTGCTGCGAAAACGGAATGTCGGTTTCGAACCTGTTCAAAGCTTTTTCGTAAAGTATCCGTTCGTGCGCAACGTGCTGATCAATTATCATCAAACCGGTTTTAATTTGCGAAAGAATATACTTGTTATGAAGCTGAAATATAAACGGCGATTCCGCTTCTTCGCTTTTCGCTTCGTGCTTTATTGTGGTTTGATGAGTTTCCGGTTCGAACGGTTTTTCAAACGGATGAGCTACCGGTTTATCAGTTTCCTCGATTGCATCATCGGTTATCGAGCTGAAAATCTTATCGATATCTTCATCCGAAAATCTCGGTGCGAATGTTCTCCGGTTTTGCGTGAAAGGTCTGTCGTTGAAGTCCCTGTTCCTGCTTGGTGCAAATTTATCGACGACAAGTTTTTCTTCAGCATCAATCTCATCTCCGAACATCATCGAAGGTACTAAATCGTGTGTGCCCAAACTTTTCTTTATTACCGTTAAGACAAAATTGTAAATATCTTTTTCATCATCAAACTTCGCTTCTAATTTCGAAGGATGAACATTCACATCAATTCTTTCGGGATCAATTTCCAAAAATAAAAGGAAGAAAGGATAGTCGCCCTTCTCCAAAAGATTTTCGTACGCGGTAAACACAGCATGATTAACCTGCTTGTTGATTATATACCGCTTGTTCAGAAACAGGTACTGATCGCCTTTGCTCTTTTTAAGCAGACTCGGTTTTCCGATGTAGCCGTAAATGCTCAGGTAGTCGGTTCTTTCGTCAACGGGAATTAATGCATCGAGCATATTATCGGCAAACACTTGTTTGATTCTCTCTTCCAAAGTTCCGTCAGCGTAATCGAAAATCAAATCATCGGAATTATAAAATCGAAAATGAATATCGGGATGACTTAGTGCCGCTTTGTTAAACGAATCGATGATATGTTTCATTTCGGTTGCATCGGTCTTTAGGAATTTTCTTCGTGCGGGAGTGTTGTAAAATAAATTCTTCACCATAACGCAGGTACCTTTAGGGAAAGAACCTTTTTCTTTAATAATGTTTCCCGCTTCATCAATTCGTATAAGCGTGCCTATTTCATCATCTTCGGTCTCGGTTCTTATTTCAAGCTGTGCAACCGCCGCCATCGAGCTTAAAGCTTCGCCCCTGAAGCCGAGTGTTTTTATCGCTTCCAAATCTTCAAAAGCGGTAATCTTGCTCGTAGCATGTTTGTGCACGGAAAGCACCGCATCTTCTTCGCTCATTCCGCTGCCGTCGTCGCAAACCTGAATTAAACTTTTGCCTGCTTTTTTAATTATCACATCTATATTTTTCGCACCTGCATCAATAGCATTTTCCAGCAGTTCTTTAACAACCGATTCGGGACGCTGGATTACTTCGCCTGCGGCAATTTTGCTTGCAATGTTATCGGGTAATATTTTTATTTTGTTTGTGCTCAACTTATCCTTTCGTACTTTACAATTTCGAACTGTTCCCTCTCTTCTCTCGAAACAACTTTCCATTCCGTTTCTGAGAACTGCGGAAATTTCACTTCGCCTTCCGCATCAAACTTCATGTAAGAAATTATCATTTCATCCGCAAGTGAAATTGCCTGTCTGTAAATCTCACCGCCGCCTATTATAAATATTCTTTCTTCGTTTTTCGATTTACAGTAATCGATGCTTTCATCGAGTGAATGAAAAATTTTAACATCGTCGAAATCAACTTTATAATTTTCGTTTCGTGTAACGATTATGTTTTCTCTTCCTTTAAGCGGCTTGCCCAAAGTCTCAAAAGTTTTTCTTCCCATTATAATAGGATGACCAAAAGTAGTCTGCTTAAAATGCTGAAACTCTTCCTTAACGTGCCAGGGCATCTCGCCGTTTGC
>JAJRSV010000373.1 GCA_024278655.1 Bacteroidota bacterium
AAGGTGAGCGGATATCTGAATGATTTATCCGGACGACTCTCAGTTCCAATCACAATAATTTACAACGATGAATGGAAAGAAAAAGAGAACGGGGTTTCAATCCTAAAGGCAAAAAAATATTTAAATGAACCTTTCCTTTTGCTGATGTCCGATCATATTTTCGATTCGAATATTTTGAAAGAGCTGTCGGCAAATGAATTGAACGGCGATGAATTGATTTTAGCAGTTGATGAAAATCTAAAAAACAAATTGATTGACATTGATGATGTAACAAAAGTAAAACAGAATTCCGGAAAGATAGAAGATATAGGAAAAGAGATAACGGACTACAACGGTTACGATACCGGGATTTTTTACTCCTCCCCTGCTCTCTTTACCGCGCTGGAAAAAATTTCGCTTAACGGAAAGACGACTCTTTCGAGCGCAGTGAAAGTTTTAGCCGACGAAGGCAAAGCAAAAGCATTTAACATCAAAAATAAATTCTGGATTGATGTCGACGATCCGGCAGCGTTGAAAAAAGCAGAGAAGGAACTTATTAACCTGCTTAAGGAAAAACCGACAGACGGACCTGTATCGAGATATTTAAACCGTCCGTTATCAATCCGGATTTCAAAACTGCTAAGTCGCTTTAACATAACACCTAATCAAATTTCATCGTTCTCTTTCATTCTTTCGATAGCCGCCGCTGCAATTTTCTTTTTCGGAAGAAGTTATTTTTGGCTGCTGACAGGAGGAATTATCGCACAGCTTTCTTCTGTTATCGACGGCTGCGATGGTGAAATAGCACGATTAAAATTTATGAAGAGCAAATACGGCGGATGGTTCGATGCAGTGTTAGACAGGTATGCCGATGCTTTCCTGCTTCTCGGTTTAACATGGAATATTTATTCGTTAAATAATCTGCTATCATATCTGCTAATTGGATTCTTCGCAATCATCGGTTCGTTTATGCTAAGCTACACCGCCGATAAATACGACGAACTGATGCGCAATAAAATTAACGAAACGGGAAAACGATTGTTCAGGTTGGGACGGGATATAAGATTGTTTATAATATTCCTCGGTGCAGTAACAAACCAGGTTTTAATAGCTTTGATATTAATTGCCTTAACATCGAATGTTGAAGTAATAAGAAGATTGATTGTCTGCCGTGATGAAAAGTAACTTCGATAAAGCAAAAGAGAAAATTTTATCGGTTATATTAAAATCAAAAGTGCCCGAAGATTACGTGCATGCATTAAACACGCTTAAGTGGCTACTTAAATTAAAGCCGGATGCCGATGAAGCTTTGCAGTTAGCCGCAATTGCTCACGATATCGAGCGCGCAGATGAAATGAGAAAAGTAAAGCGAAGCAGCTTTAATGATTATGATAAATTTAAACTCGAACATGCAAAAAACAGCGCAAAGATATTAAGAGAAATATTAACCAACGCCGGTGTTGATAAAAGCGTTATTGAAGACGCTTGCCGGCTTGTTGAAAAACACGAAACAGGCGGCGATAAAAAATCGGATTTGTTAAAAGAAGCGGACAGCATTTCGTTCTTCGAAACAAACCTGCCGCAATACTACAAACGTGAAGGAAAAGATGAAACTCTCCGCCGCGCAAGATGGGGATACAAACGGTTATCACAGAAAGGCAAAAAGATTGTTAAATCGATTAGATATAATGATGAAGAGCTTGATGAGTTAATTAAAAACCTGTAGAACAGACTATCAGTCTGTTTGTTAACAAAAGCCAGAATAAGGTCTGTGTTACACAAGTCAGATGTTAATCTTAATTTTCTATCGTAAATAAAAGCGGTTTCAACCGCTAACACATAGCCAGACACGGAGTTCAATAGGTCGTTCCGATGGAACTTTTGATTTGTTTTTTTTTCTTTCTGTCACGGCAGTTCCCTGCCGTGCTACACATAGGTCGTCTCTATCGAGACTAAATATTCTAACTGATGAAACAGACTGGAAATCAGGTGTTAATTGCAATTGGCTGTAGCAAGCAGCAGCTAATACAATATGTAACTAACACCTGATTTCAGTAATCACTGCGCAAGCCGGATTTGCTATAAAGGATATTAAGATGATTTTGTTAAACTTTCCTCATTCCATAATCTGCTTTTTGAATGCAAGCTCGTAAAACGATATTCCCGCCGTTATAAAATAGGAAATGTAAATAAGCGAGGATGAAACAATTGTTAAGTAAACAAAATCTTCGTGTATAAAACGTATTCCCCAAATTGAACCGAAAGTAACAAGAACCGAAAGAACCGGTTCGACCAGGAAGAATGTTTTCCAGAAGCCGGTAATGATTGAGTTAAAGTAGAATATAATTCCGGTTATAAAAAACATCATTGTAAAACCGAATATGTGGTTGTGAGTTGTTATCAGCATTTCGGATACAGGTTTGGGATAATATTCCGGAACTTCGAACTCATCAACCACTTCGGACTGCTCGCTGCCGTTAAATCTTAATTGTGTTCCTTCAGGCGTGAGGTTTGTTGTTTGGGATAAAAAAATCAAACCGACTATTACACCGCAGGTTAAAGTAAATATAATTGCCATTAAAAATTTTTTAAGTGTA
>JAJRSV010000374.1 GCA_024278655.1 Bacteroidota bacterium
GTTCCCGGTTGCCGAACTTCTTCAGGTCCCTTACATTTTAATTGCCGGAATTGCCGGAGCTTTCGGTAATTATAAATGGAAAGAGAGAAAAGTTAAAAGATAAAAAAAGCGTCCCACCGAAAATCTCAACCGTCTATTTTAGTGAACACTCATTATTTAAAACCTTCGAATATTTAACAAAATCAAAACTTTTTGACAGGCATAACCCTTGCCATATTCCTTTTAGAACTTAAAAGGAGTAAAGCCATGAAAAAGCTAATCATAATTCTAACGGTAGTTATTTGGGGAGTATTCGGGAGCAGCACTTTAAACGCGCAACCCGGAGTAAGCAGCTATTTTTATACTGCATTAACTCCTTATGGTCAATGGATAGAAATTGATTACGGAGTTGTCGTCTGGAAACCGGTAATTATGCAAGTCGATTGGAATCCATATACTCAAGGCAGATGGATATGGACAGTTGACGGATGGTACTGGGATTCTTACGAGCCGTTCGGTTACATAACCTACCATTACGGCAGATGGTATTACGATGATTACTACGGATGGATTTGGGTCCCGGGTTACGAGTACGCACCTGCATGGGTTGAATGGAGATACGATGACGTTTATATCGGCTGGGCACCGCTGCCGCCTTATGCAACTTTTTCGGTCAGTATCGGAATCAGGTTTACAAGAAGTTATTACACTCCTTATTCGCACTGGAACTTTGTAAGGTATAATTACTTCTACAATCCGCACGTTTACCGCTACTGTGTGGGACCGAGTTACCGGTACAGAATATATACACGAACAAAGTACAGAACTAATTACAGCTACTACAACGGAAGAGTACGAAACTACGGTGTTGATGTAAATATTATAAGAACCCGGAGCGGACAGCAGATAAGACAGCGTGATATTGTAAGAACATCGGAAGTTCGTACGCTTGAAGTTCGCGGTAATAAAAATAACGGAAGAGTGAAAACGTTTTACGTATCCCGCGATGAGTTGAAAAGAAGTGTAGTGCGCGATGTAAACTTTAAGCGCGGCGAGCGTAAATCAACACTCGATGTTTCTAAAATACGAACGGAAACTTTTTCCGGAAGAAAAACTAACAAGGATACTAAACTAAAACGGAACGAGTTCCCGAAGAGAAATGATGTTGGGGTGAGAAACGTAACGAAAGATAACAAAAGGGATGTTACTGTAAGGAACAATAAGAAATCGAACGATAGAAATCTTTACAAAAGGGTTGAAACCAAGCAGCGTAAAAAGATAAATGATAACATCAACAAAACGTTCAAAAAGAAGACTAATGTGAAACGGGAAAAGAAAGTCGAACGGAAAACCGTGAGAAGAAATTACGACGTTAAGAAAAGGGAAGTTAAAAAGACTGAAAAGACCGTAGTAAGAAACAAGACTAAGAAAACGGAAAAGAAAGTTATCAGAAAAACCACGGTTACAAGGAAAGATACGAAAACAAAAAGGAACAACACCCGTAAAAGAAGAGATGTTAAAACAAGAACCCGTTGATAAAATTATTCAATAATCTCTCTCTCCATACAAGCGGTATCAAAAAAAAGTATTCATTTGATACCGCTTTTTTTTATATTCGTGCTAATTAATTTCATCAATAAAAAATTGTTATGCAGGAAAAAGTTACAAAGCTGTTCTTTCTGTTGGGGGCCTTTTTTGTGGCCAATGCTATTTTAGCCGAATTCCTCGGAATAAAAATATTTTCGCTCGAAAAAACATTCGGTCTTGAACCGATAAATCTTTCGTTATTCGGATTCGACAATCTTTCATTTAATCTTACTGCCGGGGTTTTACTCTGGCCTGTGGTTTTTATAATGACCGATATCATCAACGAGTATTTCGGCAGAAGCGGTGTAAGGTTCATGTCGTTTACAGCCGCTGCCTTAATCGGCTACGCATATCTGATGGTGTTCCTGTCAATAAAACTTACTCCTTCCGGGTTCTGGATTGAACGCGTTACCCCGCACGGTGTGTTGAATATGGACCTGGCATTCAACACAATTTTCGGGCAGGGATTGTGGATAATCATCGGTTCATTGGTTGCATTTCTTATCGGGCAGTTGGTTGATGTTACCGTGTTTCACTACTTGCGGGGATTTACGGGAAGCTCGAAAATCTGGCTGCGTGCTACCGGCTCAACACTTGTCTCGCAGTTTATCGATAGCTTTGTCGTACTGTTCATTGCTTTCTATATAGGCGCCGGATGGGAACTTTCGCTCGTGCTTGCAATAGGCGTGGTTAACTATCTTTATAAATTTTTCGTTGCTGTTTTCCTGACCCCTCTTCTCTACGTTTTACATTGGATAATAGACGGATTTCTCGGAAAAGAGCTTGCCGAAAAACTTATCGAAGAAGCCGCTAAAAAGTCGCACGTGTAATTTAATCCACCTCAATACTATTCATATTAAACCGCCACCGTAAATATTTTTGCCGGACTTTAGCTTAATTCTTAAAATAAGTTTAATTTTCATATTGTAATTATTAAATTTTTGTTATGAGCAGCGAAGATGATAAGCGAATTAAATTCCGGAGACGTTGAGGGAGAAAAATCAGGGGAATATCTGTTCGGCAATTCCACAATCTTACATCAATTACTACCGGTTAAAGCATTTTACCCCTGCTGTAAATCAGTGTATTTTCTCCCGGATTATTTAATTAAAAATTTTATCAATTGTACAATTGATGTATAAAAACTTTAGGAGTAAAAAATGAATATCAGTCGCGAAGAAGCGTTAGAATATCACTCATCGGGCAGGAAAGGTAAAATTGAAGTTACCGCAACCAAGCCCTGTATTACATCAAGAGATCTTTCTTTAGCTTATACGCCGGGTGTTGCAGAACCTTGCAGGGAAATTGAAAAGAATGTAGATGATGTATATAAATACACCGCCAAAGGAAATTTAGTTGCAGTTGTTTCTAACGGAACCGCAGTTTTGGGATTGGGTAACATCGGTCCCGAAGCAGGTAAACCGGTAATGGAAGGCAAAGGTGTGTTGTTCAAAAGGTTTGCAGATATTGATGTGTTCGATCTTGAAATACGAAGCGAAGACCCGCAGGATGTAATAAGAACCGTTCAATTGCTCGAACCTACTTTTGGCGGAATTAATCTTGAGGATATTAAAGCACCGCAGTGTTTCGAAATTGAAGAGACGCTTAAAGAGACGATGAACATCCCGGTCTTTCACGATGACCAGCATGGAACCGCTATTATTTCGTGTGCGGCTCTGATTAATGCTGCCGAATTAGCCGGTAAGAAATTGGAAGATGTAAGAGTAATCGTAAGCGGAGCAGGAGCTGCCGCAATTTCCTGCTGCAAATTGTATATGCGCGCCGGAGTAAAAAGGGAAAACATTTATATGTTCGATTCAAA
>JAJRSV010000375.1 GCA_024278655.1 Bacteroidota bacterium
CGGGCAAGAATAATTAATTATATCAAGCCGGTATTTCAACAACAGCACCGGGGTCCGGCAAACCAAAAATAATTTTCAGTAACCAAATTTCTCCCCTTGCGATTATTTTTGAATATGGTTAAATAGTCACTGTATTTTTTAGGGAGTTATATGAAAAAGTTTTCAGCACTGTTTTTAACGGTTTTTCTTTTTTATTCCGGCAATTTGTTTGCACAAAACACGTACGAGTTTTTACGTGTTGATATGAGCGCACGTGCAGGTGCACTCGGCGGAAGCTTTGTTTCGTACTTCGATGATGCGGATATAATCTTTTATAATCCCGCGGGTATGAAATTATCGAGCGACTCGCCAGCTTCATTCTCATTTGTAAAACATTTGCTTGATATCAATCTCGCCAGTCTCTCGTATGTAACGGAAATTTCCGACATCGGTAAATTCGGTGCAGCCGTTAAATACATTAATTACGGCTCATTCGATCAGGCGGATGAATTCGGTAACCGTACCGGCGAATTTGGTGCAGGTGAACTGGCACTATTAGTCGGTTATGCCGGAACGCTTGATGAAAACTTTTACTACGGTGCTAACCTGAAATATATTTACTCAAGCATAGCAAATGAATCTTCGAGTGCCGTTGCCGTAGATCTCGGAATTCATTACGCTATTCCTTCCAGTCAAATTAACATCGGTCTGGTTGCATTAAACCTGGGAACTCAAATCTCTTCCTACCTAAGTACACGTGAAGAACTGCCGGTTGATGTAGCATTCGGAATTTCGAAACGGTTGGAAAGACTCCCGGTTCGCATCTCATTGGATTTCCACCGGCTGACACAAAAGCGCGACGATTTTATTCAACGCTTCAAAGCTTTTGTTGTAGGAACCGAATTCTACCTGAGCAATGTTTTCATTCTCCGCTTCGGTTACGATAATGAAAGCCGCTCCGAATTGAAAGTGGGCACAACTTCGGGCATTGCAGGGTTTAGTGCCGGACTCGGGGTAAACGTATCCAATTACAGGTTCGATTACGGTTATTCATCGATGGGATTAATCGGCGGCTTGCACAGAATAAGTTTAGCCACTTCATTCTGATTCGTTTTTCCACACACATTCAGCGAATGTTTTTAAAGGTAACGGGAACCGGTTCGGTATTCCGCTTACCCTTACTTTCCTGTTTTTTTCCTGAAATAATTATCTCCAAAAATATTTCGTATAAAAAATTCAGTTCTATATTATTTACCTTAAATGTTGTATTTTGCCGTTTAATAGATAAAATTTGTTGTTTGAATTTTGTTAAACTTTAAATAAGCCGGAATTAATGAGAATAGTAATTGCAGGAATGGGTGATGTGGGACATCACCTTGCCAAAGAACTTTCGAAAGAATCTCACGATATAATAGCTATTGATGTTGACCAGCAGCGGCTGGCATATACCGACTCGATGAGCGACGTTCTTACGTTAAACGGCTCATCCACTTCCATTACAACTCTTAAAGAAGCAAAGATAGATAAAGCCGATTTGTTTATTGCCGTAACCTCATCGGAAGAATCGAACGTATCGAGTGCAATAATTGCAAAAAAGCTCGGTGCAAAAAAAACCATTGCACGCATAGCCAACGCCGAATATTTATCGACTGAAAACGGAATCGACTTTAAGGAAATCGGTATTGATTTTATGATTTACCCCGAAGAGTTAGCCGCACACGAAACGGTAAATTTAATCAAGCGAACAGCGGCAACAGATTTGCTTGAGTTTGAAGGCGGAAAGCTTTCGGTAATGGGAATACGGCTCGATAAAAACGCTCCGGTTATAAACAAAACTTTAACCGAAGTTGCACACGAGTATCCGCATGTTGATTTCCGCATCGTTGCTATCTACAGAAACTTCAGAACAATTATTCCTTCGGGAAAAGATAAATTCCTTGTTAACGACCAGGTGTTTGTAATTACCAAGCCGGAAGGAATTGAAATGATACTTAAGCTTGCCGGCAAAGAGAACCTGAAGTTCGATAACATAATGATACTCGGCGGAAGTAAAATCGGCAGAATGGTTGCACAGCTGCTCGAAGACAGTATGTCGGTAAAGCTTATCGAATCGGATGAAGATAAAACATTCCTGCTTGCAAGCGATTTGCCGGACACACTCGTAATTCACGGCGACGGAAGAGACATCGATCTTTTGGCACAGGAAGGAATAATTGATGTTGATGCTTTTGTTGCCGTAACCGAAGATGCCGAAACGAATATTATCACCTGCCTTATGGCAAAACATCTCGGTGTAAAAAAAGCAATCGCTCTTGTGGATAAAGCCGATTACGTTCCGCTCACTCAAACAATCGGTCTCGATTCTTTAATCAACAAAAAACTTATTGCCGCGAACAACATTCTTCAGTTTATACGAAGAGGCGAAGTGCTTGCACAAACCGTACTCGAAGGAATCGACTCGCAAATTTTCGAATACGATGCACAGCCGAATTCGCCCATTACTAAAAAGCCGGTAAAAGATCTCGACTTTCCGAGAGAAGCAATTATAGGCGGTATCATCAGAAAAGATAAAAGTTATATTGCAGTGGGCGATACACAAATAAATCCGGGAGATAAAGTTGTTATTTTCTCTTTGCCTTCGGGAGTTAAGAAAATAGAAAAATTCTTTAAAACCTGATGAATTACAGGGTGATTTTTAAAATAATCGGATTCCTCCTTATCCTCATCGGATTTTTTATGCTCACCGGAATACCCTTTTCAATTTACTACGGCAGCGACGACATTCCCGCATTATTAATTTCCGGACTCGGGACCGCTTTAATCGGATTCATTTTATGGTCGGTTAATAAATTGGAATTCGGCGAAGAGATAACCAAACGCGACGGCTATTTAATTGTAACGCTCGGCTGGATATTCGCATCGCTTTTCGGAACACTGCCGTTTATTATTTACGGTGCGCCATCAAATTTTACAGACGCATTTTTCGAAGTAATGTCCGGCTTTACAACCACAGGCGCATCGGTTATAAATAATATAGAAGCACTTCCGTACGGACTTCTATTC
>JAJRSV010000376.1 GCA_024278655.1 Bacteroidota bacterium
AATTAACTATGCAAAAGGTGGTGCATTTAATCCGCAGCCGGTTGATAAGCTTTTGAGCGGTGCATTTATTAATTATAATGTAGCGCGCTACTGGTCGGTAAAAAAGAAAAACAAGCTGAACAAATCCACATTCAACAGTGTACTTGCCGAAGGTGAGTGGGTAAAATTTGAAGCTCCCGAAGAAGGCATTTATAAAATCGATTATAATTTTTTATCATCAATCGGATTTGACCCGGGGTCGATTGACCCGCGGACTATTAAAATTTATAATAACGGTGGTAAATTATTATCTGAAAATGTAGCGGCACCGCGACCGGTTGACCTGGTTGAAAATGCCATAATGGTTGTCGGCGAAGATGACGGCAAATTCAATCAGAACGATTATATATTATTTTACGGAAGGGGCAGAAACTTTTGGGATTACGATACAACCGATCAAACAATAAAAAGATATCGCCACTGGTACTCTAACCGCAATTATTATTGGATTACTTACGGCGGAAGTAACGGCAAAAGAATTCAGGATAAACCCGGGCTTAACACAACCCCCGACTTTGTTCAAACATCAACAAAAGCTTTTGTGGGATTCGAGCAGGATAAAATTAATATCGGTAAAACCGGCAGGGAGTTTTACGGCGATGATTTTTCGCAGGCAGTGCTAAGCAGAACCTACGTAAATTCACTAACGGGAAGATTAAGCGGGTTCCCGATTAAATATAAAGTCCGTTTTATTAATGCTTCCTCCGCAACCTTAACTTTAAGTATTATGGAACAAGGTACCGTTATATTGAACCAGGGAATAAGCGGTTACGGTTCGGATAGATATACAGTTGGCAGAGGAATCACACTGTCGCCCACATTTAACGGAGTGTTACCCGACAACAGGAGCGTGTTAAAATTCAGTATTGTTCCATCCTCGGTATCTTCGGTCGGCTATCTCGATTATTTTGAAATTTATTATGAAAAAGAACTAAAAGCATTTAACGATCAGATTTTATTCTTCTCTAAAGATACTACTGCAATAATCGAATACTATTTACACGATTTTACTTCAACCAATATAGAAGTTTTTGATGTTACCGATTATGCCAACGTTCGTTTGATTACCAATCATGTTCAGTTAAGCGGCGGTGACTGCAGGTTCCAGATTAGTGAAACCGAAGGAAAGGTTTCAAAATATTATGCGGTGGGAAGCAGTAAATATTTTACTCCGCAGAATGCACAACCGGTTGAAAATTCTAATCTTCATGGAATTGACGACGGTGCCGAGTATATTATAATTACACCCAAAGAGTTTATGGAAGCTGCCAACAGGTTAAAAGAGTACAGGGAGAATAACGCCGTTATTAAAACATCAACCATTGTTATCGATATCGAAGATATCTTTAACGAGTTTTCCTGCGGAGTAGTAGATGTTGTGGCAATAAGAGATTTTATAAAATATGCTTACGATAACTGGACAATTACTCCGGGATATGTGCTGTTCCTCGGTAAAGGAACTTACGATTATAAAGACGTTGAAGGATTTCACGATAATTTTATTCCGACGTATCAAACAGTGGAATCGTTAAGATTGTTAAGCTCATATACAAGCGATGATTTTTTTGTTAACGTCGACGGAACGGATTCCAATATCGATTTGGTAATTGGAAGAGTACCCGCCAGCAATCTTGTTGAAGCAAACAATTACGTTACAAAAGTTATCGACTATGAACTGAACAGTAAAAGAGGTGCCTGGAAAAATCTGATTACACTGGTTGCCGATGACGGACTGACGACTACAACTTACGAAGGCGCAGAACATACACGCCCGAGTGAAATAATAGCCAACAGTAAAATACCGTCCTCATACGATATAAATAAAATTTATATGGCTGATTATCCTGCTACTATTACCGGAGCCGGGAGACGAAAGCCGGAAGTAAATCAGGATATTATTGATGCAATAAACAACGGTACATTGTTGATTAATTATATCGGGCACGGAAGTCCCGAGTTATGGGCGCACGAAATTGTTTTTGAAAAAAGTGTTACGATACCGCAGCTTCATAACAGCGAGTATTTCTTTCTTGTTGCTGCAACCTGCGATTTTGCTTACTACGATATTCCTAACTTTCAGAGTGCGGGTGATGAACTGCTGCTTAAAGCCAACTCGGGTGCTATTGCCGATTTGAGTTCCGCAAGATTGGTTTTTTCAAATCTGAATCATCAGCTTAATTTCAGATTTCTTGAAGACCTGTTCGATTCCGGTAAAGATACACTTAACCTGATGTACCCGATCGGCAGGGCGTATTTTTCTACAAAGCAATCTTACAACGGTACTAACGATAAAAAATATCATATATTCGGCGATCCTTTGGTACGGCTGCAGGTGCCTCAGTACGAAGGAACAATCGACTCGGTTAACGGGCAGCCGTTGGTAGCCGATGTTCAGTTAAAAGCTTTAAGTAATACTAAAATAGCCGGTAAGATTATTAAACCTACCGGAGAGAAGTGGAACGACTTTAACGGCGAAGGACTTTTAACCGTGTTCGATTCGGAAAGAACAAAACATCTCGATCAGATTGATTTTGATGTGGTGCTTTCCGGTGGTGTTATTTTCAGAGGCAGGGTTTCGGTAAACGACGGTGAGTTCACTGCTAACTTTGTTGTTCCGAAAGATATCTCCTACGAAAATAAAAACGGTAAAATCATCTTTTACTTTTTTAACAGCAGCCAGGACGGATTGGCGTTTACTAAAAAAATAATTGTAGGCGGAACCGATACAACTGCGGTTAACGACGGTGAAGGTCCGAAGATAGAAGTGTTCTTCGATGATGCAACGTATTACAATGCATATTTGGTCGGTCCCGAACCGAAGCTTATCGTTAAACTTTCGGACGAGACCGGATTGAATACAACCGGTACGGGTGTCGGTCATTCGCTCGAAGGTGTGCTGAACGAAGATGAAACAAACCCGATTGACTTTTCAAATTACTTTACCGGCGATTTGGATGCAGGCGGTAAAACCGGCGAAGTTAATTATAAGTTTTATAAATTAAACACCGGCGATTATAATCTGCTTGTAAAAGCATGGGATGTATTCAATAATTTCTCAAGCGAAGAAGCTTTCTTTACGGTTGTTAACAACGATCAGTTGGTAATAAGGGATATATACAACTACCCGAATCCGTTTTCATCGAATACTACTTTTACGTTCCAGCACAATTTGAATAAACCTATTAACGTTAAAATAAAAATTTATACCATTGCCGGAAGACTGATAAAAGAAATTGAAGAACCTAACATTGACCAGAAATTTGTAAAGATAAACTGGGACGGCAGGGACGAAGACGGCGATATTCTTGCTAACGGTACTTATCTTTATAAAGTAATCGTAAGAACAACCGACGGCGAATTCAGCCAGAGTGCGTTGGGTAAGATGTCGGTTATAAGATGAAATTCCGGAAAATAACATAGCATATTTATTTAATAATTTATTTTTTATATTTAAACACTAAAGCGGATTAAAATTATGAGACAGAAATTATTTTCACTTCATTGGAGGAAAAACAAAATGAAAACTCTTTTGGGGCTTTTGATGGTCAGCGCCATGGTTATTGGATTGCCCAAAGTAAATTATGCACAGGGAGAAGCCGCTGTTCCGTTTCTGCTTTTAGCTCCTGATTCGAAAGCCGGTGGAATGGGTGAATCGGGTACCGGTTTGGCAGATAACTCTGCTGCAATTTTCTGGAACCCTGCAGGTATAGCGTTCTTAACCGGAACCGAGTTGAGTATTACTCATAGTAACTGGCTGCCGCAGTTTAATCTTGATTTGTTCTACGATTACCTGACATACAGAGGTTATATTGAAAGTTTGAACGGTAGCGTTACCGCGAGTATTACTTATATGAACTTCGGTGAGTTTGTCCGTACACTCGAAGGCGGACCGGAGCCGGTCGGTACTTTCCGTTCGTTTGATGCGGCATTAACTTTAGGTTATGCTACTAAACTCGGAACCGATTGGGGTCTCGGTTTTAACTTCCGGATTATTCATAGCCGCTTGTCCGATCAGGCAGTGGGACAGGAACAAGGTTCGGGTGTTGCTACGTCTGTGAGTTTTGATGTTGCCGGTATGTGGAGACCCGAAGAACTTAATATTTTCGGTGCCGATTTCGGTAACCGGTTCAGCATTGGTGCAAACCTTAGCAACCTCGGTCCGAAGATTCATTACATCGATCAGGCACAGGCGGATCCTATACCTACAAATTTCCGTCTCGGATTTGCATTCCAGGTAGTTAGTGATGAATTTAATTCGCTTGTTTATACTTTGGATTTCAGCAAGCTGCTTGTAAGCAGGGATTCGAGCGGTCAGTCGGATGAATTTTATCAGGCAATTATTACAGCTTGGGGCGACCAGACGTTTAATGAAGAGATAAGAGATGTTGTTACTTCAATGGGTCTAGAATATAGATACGGTACTCCGGGAGACTTCCTGTTTGCCTTAAGAACCGGTTTCTTCTACGAGGATCCCTCGTTCGGTAACAGAAAGTTCCTTACTTTCGGTGCCGGTTTAAGATACGATATTTACGGTTTCGACTTTAGTTACATTACTACTTCCGTTTTCGCCAATGGTGAAAATCATCCGCTTAACGATACTTTAAGGTTTACTATTCTTATCGGTTGGGGAGCAGTTCCCGATCAGGTAAGGGGATTCCCGAGAGGCATTTAAAGTTTTATGATGAAAAGATTCCTCTTATTTTCTCTTATGTTAGGTTTGGGCAGTTTGACTGCCCAAACTTTTAAACCCAATCTATATCATTCGCTGCCCGAAGTAAAAAACGGCGGCGGTATCGATACAGTCCGTATAGTAGCAATAATGGTCAACTTTCAGGAAGACCGGGATGGTGCCACTTTCGGTAACGGAAAGTTCGGTTCTATCTATTCTGAAGATTACGGCAATTCGATTCTCGATCCGTTACCGCACGATAAAGAATATTTTGAAGACCATTTAACTTTTGTTAAAAATTATTTTACTAAAGTTTCAAAAGGAAAGCTTCTTATCGAGTTTACGGTTTTGCCCGATACGTTTTCGGTTTCGAAGACGATGCGGAACTATTCTCCCGCTCCCGGCTCGGATGATCTTACTAACATTGCAGACTTTGCTACTGAAGCATGGACGCTTGCCGACCAGATGTACAGCGGTTTCGATTTTAGTCAGTTCGACTTGTTCACGATTTTTCATGCCGGAGTAGGAAGAGATATTTCGTTACCCGGTAGCATTGGTAACGAGAGGGATCTGCCTTCGGTTTATCTGAGTGAAATTGCTTTCAGAAATATTTACGGAGATTCGTTCGACGGAATCCCCGTTTCCGGAGGTTCATTTAAAATAAAAAACACCATGATAATGCCCGAAACCGAAAGCAGGGAGTTGAATACTATTGTTGGTACGGTGCTGTTCGAAATTACGATTAACGGTTTGCTTGCGGCAAGCATTGCAAATCATTTGGGTGTGCCCGATTTGTTCGATACGGAAACCGGCTTGAGTGCTATCGGGCGTTTCGGTCTGATGGACGGACAGGGAATTTTCGCTTACGGAGGCACCTACCCGCCGGAACCTTCGCCATGGACTAAAATATTTTTAGGTTGGGTTGAACCTGTTACGGTTGAGCTGGGGAATGCGGATTTAAGTGTTGTTACCAATCTTGCCGCTTCAATCGGCGATACTGTTATTCTCAAAATTCCGTTAAACTCATCAGAATATTATTTGGTTGAAAACAGAAGCCGCGATGTATTTAACGATGGCTCTACGGTTGCCTATAAAGTTGACGGAACGATTTTTACAAAAACTTTCTTTAAAGATACAACCGGTTATTTAAGCTTCGATGTTGATTCTCTTGCAGGTGTGGTTATTGATGTTGACGAGTTTGATTGGGCTATTCCGGGAAGCGGAATTCTTATCTGGCATATTGATGAAAATGTAATCAATCAGAAAATTGCCGACAATAAAATTAATACCGATAAACTTCGCAGAGGAGTTGATGTTGAAGAAGCCGACGGCATTCAGGATATCGGCGAAATTTTCTTCACCGTTTTCGGCGATCAGGTAATCGGCGAAGGAACAAAATTTGACCTTTGGTATTCTTCAAATACTTCCGATTTGTTTGAAAACAGGTTTGCAAAAGATACCCGACCGAACACAAAAACAAATTCGGGCGCAAACAGTTTAATTACATTGAAAGATTTTTCAGATATATCGAACAGAATGAGTTTTAAGATTGAGTACGGCGATTCGATTGTTAAACCCGTGTTTTCAAATCAGCTTCCGCTTGATACCAACTTTACTACCGATATAACCGTGTTGAATAATGACCTGCAGAGCCGTTTTTGTTTGCATACCGGCGATATGATTAAAATAACAGATGCTTCCGGAATTGCTTTGGAGGATCTGTTGGAATTTTCATTTTTCAAACCTGCGGCTGTATTTAATAATCAAATACAATTTATTGTAGGCGTTTACGATTCGACACTAAAAATTTATGTTGATGACGGAAACTCTTCAATTGTCAAGACTGTGAATACGGGTGTAAGGTTAACCTCGCCTGCAGTTATCCGCACTAATTCTAACGGCGTTAATGATATTTTAATAGGCACGGAAGACGGCAGAAGATTGAATTACGATCTGCCGCCCGACGGTCAGGCAAGTTTGATTAATACTA
>JAJRSV010000377.1 GCA_024278655.1 Bacteroidota bacterium
CCATCACACACACCGGTACCGAAGAAATAAAACTAACCCTTCACCCCGAAGAACTAAACTTCACAATCCACAAAGACGAGCCGGTAGAATTAGACGGCGAACACAAAGTTGAGTGGATAAGTGTGGAGGTGGATTAGAAAATGTTTTTACTCAACCGCCTTAACAATTTCATTCAATGTGTCTTTTTCAATTTGTAGTGTAATCACCCTCCTCCCACAATCAACCAACGCACCTCTGTCGCCAAGTGCCTGCGCTTTTATTAGTGTGCCAAATGTGAGGGATGAGGTGCTGCTGCCGGGTTCGTCGGGAATGGGAAGATTGGTTTTGGGTTCATCTACTATCTGTATGAATAAACCGTTGCCTGCATCGCCTTTGTGTAACTGTCCGGTTGAGTGGAGGAAGCGCGGACCGAATCCTACCGTTGTTGCTACTTTGTATTTCTTCTGAATTTTTGTTCTGAGTTCCTGAAGCATTTTAAAATTCTCTTCATCCGGCTTTATATATGCCTGAATAGCAACGTAACTTTTTCCGGGAACAGCACTACTTAAAAATTCATCAATGGCATCTTTGAGATTGTCTGCTTTTAATCCGGCAAAAACCGATACGCCGTTTTCAGTGAAGTCCGGTTCCGGTTCGGGAAGTTTTCCTTCTTCTTTGTACTTTGCAATCATCTTTTTTGCAAGTACTTTTGCACTTTCCACATTCGGCTGATCGAAGGGTTGTATACCGAGAACCCAGCCGGCAACTGCAGTTGCAAATTCCCATCTGAAGTATTCACTTCCCAAATCGTAAACATCGTTCAGTTCAATTTCAATTACAGGAAATCCTGCTTGTTCAAAAGCTGCAACCTGTTTATCGAAAACCGTATCGTTTTTCAGCTTCATATAAACAAAAACTCTGTCGTTTGAATAATATCCGGGAGAAAGCACTTCTTCCAAATCAACAGGGAGGATGCCTTTGCCGTTTTTTCCTGTGCTTTCGGCAATCAGTTGTTCTGCCCATGCACCAAAGTATTTTATCTGCGGCGAAGTAATTAATGTCAGTTTATCAATGCCGTCATCAGCTAATACACCAATTATTACTCCCAAGCGTGCCGCCGTGTTAAAATCAATTTCTTTTTTACATTCTGAAGCTTCTTTTTCAGCACGATTCAGAATTTGTTCAACTGAAATACCGCAAAGTGCTGCCGGCACCAATCCGAAGAACGAAAGCGCAGAATATCTTCCGCCGATATTCGGATCATTTAAAAATGTCTTCCTGAAGCTCAACTCTACAGCAAGTTTTTCCAGTTTGCTGCCGGGATCTGTTATTGCCGCAAAATGTTTTCCGACTTCTTCCCTTCCCAACTCATGCAATACTTTGTTGTAAAAGTATTTCATAAACGAAAGTGTTTCGATTGTGCCGCCCGATTTTGTGGAAACTATAAAGAGAGTTTTTTTAATATCAAGCTTATCGCTCATCTCTTTAACTGCACCGGGATGTGTGCTGTCTAAAACCGAAAGATCTAAGTATCCTTCCCTCACCCCAAAAGTTAACCTGAAAACTTCCGGTGCAAGCGAAGAGCCGCCCATTCCTAAAAGTAAAGCGTGTGTGTATCCTGCTGCTCTTACTTCGTTAACGAACAAACTGATTTCATCAACAGCAGACTGATAATTAACGGGACAGTCAAGCCAGCCCAATCTGTTGGATATCTCATCCGGTTTGTCGTTCCAAACGGTAAAATCTTTCTCCCAGATTCTATCAATAATTTTTTGATTGGTAAGTTTGGAGAAAGTTTTTTCTATCAACTCATTTATTTGGGAATTTCTCTGGTAATATTTCATTTTTATTCCTATAAAATTTTAAGTGCTGAAAATATCCGTTTTTATATCTGCGAAAAAACGGCATTATTATTTAGAGTTGGAGCCGTTGTTACCTGTTCATATATTTTTTCAGCCAGTGTTCGAAAAAAACATCGTATATAAAATATTCTCCCTGCTCTTTATAAATCATTTCTTTGTTAAGCAGAGATTTCACCGCCGTATGAACAGAACTCGGAGTGCCTAATCTATACTTAATTATAAATTCTTTTGATGTAATAAGCTTTACATTACCTTCATGTGCTACCGCCGTCAATACCCTCCACTGATACTCTGTAAGTAAATTTCTATAGCTGATATAAACCGGTTCATTTTCCTTTAAAATACTCTCCAATGTTATATCTATAAGTTTATTAGTGATGACATTGTCCTTCAGGCTGTAAAGACGATTGCATAAAAACTGGACGTAGTATGTGTGTAAACGGCACAGTTGTGAAATATATTCTGCCGACGATGAGCTGATATTCTTTTTACCTTTACGAAATTTTGATATAATGAACCTGCCGTAATCTTCTAAAGAAATTCGTTCAAGCTGCATCATTTCAGTGCTTTGATAAAACGGTTTTCCATATTGACTGAAAATAGAAAGCAGTATATGTTTGCGGCTGCCCGAGAATATAAAATTCACACCGGTTGCTTTTTGAATGTTTGCTCTTAAAATCGCTTCAACATTTTTTTCGGGATAATTGACGATTTGCTGAAACTCATCAATCGCAATTATTATTCTTTTTCTGCTCTTCCTCAGATAAGCGAATATTTTCTGAAGTGACTGACCGGCATCTTCATCTGATTCTATTTTAACCTGGAATGCAGGCGCACCGGTTAACGGGTCGAAGGAAATAACTGGTCTTATACCGCTGAATATCTCACTCACTCTTTTTATAAACTTTTCGGGTTTTGATTCCATCGTTCCCAATACAGTCGAGGCAAACGAATTTATTAAGCTGCTTAAGTTTGTTGTCGGTAAAATATCGATATAAAAAAGATGTGTGTTTTTAGATGATTTCAGATTATAAAAAACATGATCAATCAATCCTGTTTTACCAAGCCGCCTGATCGAAAAAAGAGTAACATTCCTGCCGTTTTCCAGCGCATTTATTATTCTTCCGGTCTCTTTCTTTCTGTTGCAGAAAAATTCGGGTGAATAATAACCGGAAACTAAAAAGGGATTTTGAGGTTTCATATTTTACATTACGTAATTTACGTAACGCAAACTACGTAATATTCCCTGTTTTTTCAAGAGTGCCGGTTAAAAAACAACTGTTGCTTTAATTTATTATTTACCCGTTCCACCTAAATCTGTTTGAAGTTTCATTCTGTTTATCGCTCCAAACGGTAAAATCTTTTTTCCATATTCTTTCGATTATCTTTTGATTGGATAATCTTGCTGCCGTTTTATTGATTGATTCTTTCGGTTTGTTGTCATTAAAAATCAATTTTATGATTGATTTGCTGAAAAGTCAGGGTAATATTTCTCCTGTTTTGTAGAATAGTCAGGGTAATTCAAAAATTACAAGCCACTAACCCATTTTTTATTTTTCTCTGTTAAATCGATATCCAATTCTTTATACAATTTGTTTTCCGGATCGGCTTTTGGGAGCGAGCCGAAAGACAGCACCTGCGTCGGGCAGTTAACCACACACGCAGAACATTTTACACATTCAACATCGTTCATCGGGATGCCTTTGTTGGCGTAGTTCATTACGTCAATTCCCATGTGGCAAACCTTTGTGCAAATGTTGCACGAAATACACTTCTTCTTCTCCGAAAAAATCCTGTAACGCGAAAAGCGATTGTAAATATGCATTAATGCAGCCAACGGACAGCCGAAACGGCACCAAACCCTGCCGCTTAAAAAGAAGTAAACTCCGAGTCCGAGCACGCCGGCAAAAATCACATCAATTCCAACGTAGTAAAATATATGTAAAAAGTCGGCTGTGTAAGAAACCTTCTCATTAATAACCGGTATTTCAACATTAAAGAGATCACTTAAAAGTTTTAATCCCGTTACTACAAATGCGGCGAGCAATATCCACTGCGCTGTATTTTCCCACTTCTTTGCTTTCGGTCCGTGTACTGCAAGCGTTCTGTATTCGTCACCCAATGTTTCCGAAAGTGCGCCGCAGGAACAAATCCATCCGCAGTAAGCACCTTTGCCCCATTTATATACGATGAACGGAATAATTACAAATGTTTGAACCAGACTGAACACAAGCCAAAACGTTGTAATGTTCGAGTTATAAAGATTGCCGAGGTTCAAGGGCCAGGCGAGTATAAAACCGTAAGCACGCCAGTAACTCTCTTTCGGGAAGACCTGCGACAAAACAAATCCATCCTGCCCGCCGAGCATTCCGGCTTTACCTAAGGC
>JAJRSV010000378.1 GCA_024278655.1 Bacteroidota bacterium
GTACAAACTCTTGTTTGTTCTATACATTTTTTCCTCCGGTTAGTTTTTTCTCTTTCCTGTTACTTCCTTGTCTACGTATGACAAAATGTAACCTTTTTTCTCTTAACTAACCGGAAGATTTTCCTTATTTGAATTAGTAAATATAGAATAATTGTGCATAGATAACCACCAAAGGATATTATCAGATTAAATTTGAATAAAAGTTTACTACGTTTTTAGTATAAATTCAAGAGAGAAGGAGAGAATGAGAAAACTCATTTAATAGGATTAAAAAGTTTACTGAATGGAACTTGAGAATTGAAACTTGTCTTACGAACGCACGCAGGATTGACATTTCGTAAAACATTTCACCCCGCTGGGGTTTTCCTTTCTTTCTTTTTGCTACAAACATTCCACTCCTACAGGGTTGTTCTTCGATATTGAATGTTTTGTCGGTTGGAAAATTGGAATTTGGAAGTTATTTGTGATGTGTTTTTTGAAATTTGTGATTTTACAAGCAGCGCCAGCGGCGACGCTGGCTTAAGCAAGATAAAAGTAAATCGCTAAATCGACAATTGAATGTGTGTATGGTTGAATGATGGTTACAGTATTATATTCTACAAACGTTGAACGTCGAACCTCGAACGATAAACAACGAACTACGAACCAAGCACAACGAACTTTTTTAACAATGAATGACCCGTCTCCGCTTCGCTACGCCGCGGTAAACTAATGACTAATTCTAAAATCCTCGTCTTAAAACTTTATCCATATCCGCTTTTATCATTATGTTAATCAGTTCGCTTAGCTTTGTTTTTGCTTTCCAGCCGAGAAGCTTTTCTGCTTTAGCAGGATCGCCAATCAGTAAGTCCACTTCAGTTGGACGATAGTAATTAGGGTCAACGGCAACTATTACATAGCCGGGCTTTAAGCTGCTTTTAAAATCCTTTATGTAATCGGATTTGTTAGATGAGTAATCAATCAACTCTTTTGCTTTTTCCAAATCGACTGATTTAATAATTCCTTCCTCATCTTTTCCTTCGCCTTGCCATTCAAGTTCTATTCCCAGATTCTTAAATGTAAGTTCGGCAAACTCTCTTACCGTGTGAGTTTCGCCTGTGGCAAGGACAAAATCATCCGGCTTTTCGTACTGCAGTATCTTCCACATTCCTTCGCAGTATTCGGGTGCGTAACCCCAGTCTCTTTTTGCATTCAGATTTCCAAGCAGGAGTTTATCCTGCAAGCCCGCCGCTATTCTTGCTGCTGCACGGGTGATTTTTCTTGTAACAAATGTTTCGCCCCTTCTCGGAGATTCGTGATTGAAAAGTATTCCGTTCGATGCGAAGATGTCGTAAGCTTCTCTGTAGTTCACTATTATCCAGTAACCGTAAAGTTTTGCTACTCCGTAAGGCGAGCGCGGGTAAAATGGTGTCTCTTCGTTTTGCGGTATTTCACGAACCTTTCCGTAAAGTTCGCTCGTCGATGCCTGGTAAAACTTCACTTGCCTTAAACCCACTTCTCTAATTGCATCTAAAAACCGAAGTGTTCCCAATGCGTCAACCTGTGCCGTGTAATCGGGAACTTCGAACGAAACTTTAACATGACTCTGCGCAGCGAGATTGTAAATTTCATCAGGTTCAATTTTTTCTAACAGACGATTTAAGTTACTCGTGTCAACCAAATCGCCGTAATGAAGGAACATCTTTTTATTAAGAATTTCCGGATTGTTATAAAGATGGTCAATCCTTCCCGTATTAAATGAACTGCTGCGGCGTATGATGCCGTGGACTTCATATCCTTTTTCAATCAGAATTTCGGTTAGGTAACTTCCGTCCTGTCCTGTTATTCCTGTTATTAATGCTTTTTTCATATTTATTACTCTGAAAATTTTATTTAAGAATTTTTGCGATGTTAATCTTTATACTGAGCTTTAGATAAACCGTTAAAACGATTGACTTTGTGGATTATCGTTTCAATTACCCACGGCTAAAGTCAGTGTTGTACCAGTTTAAATTGTCATTCTGAATTCCGATTTATCGGGATGAAGAATCTCATCCTTGTTAAATTTGAGACTCTTCACTTCGTTCAGAGTGACACAAATTTGTTCTGCAAATGTTACCAGCATCATGAACTGCCTATTTATTTTCGATATTGTTCAAATACCACTTATAAGTTTTTTCTATTCCTTCTTTCAATTCCGTTTTATACTTCCAGCCCAAAGAATTTATTCTTGACACATCCATCAGCTTGCGCGGTGTTCCGTCCGGTTTTGTTAAATCGTGCTGAATCTCTCCTTTAAAGCCGACAACTTCGGCAATCAGATTTGCAAGCTCGTTGATTGTAATGTCTTTTCCCGTTCCGATATTTATCTGTGAAATACCTTTTGAATAAATGTCTTTCGCTTCCACCGTTTCAATCAAAAAGATAACTGCATCGGCAAGGTCATCGACGTAAAGAAACTCGCGCATCGGTTTGCCGGTTCCCCAAAGCGTAACACTTTTTTTATTTTGCACTTTAGCTTCGTGAAACTTTCGCATAAGTGCCGGAAGAACGTGTGATGTTTCCAAATCGAAATTGTCATTTGGTCCGTAAAGATTTGTCGGCATAATTGAATAAAAGTTGCAACCGTACTGCCTGTAATAATTTTCGCACAGTTTAATGCCTGCAATTTTAGCTATTGCATACGGCTCGTTTGTAAATTCAAGATAATCGGATAAAAGATATTCTTCCTTCAACGGCTGCGGCGCCATCTTCGGATAAATGCACGAGCTGCCGAGAAAGATAAGTTTTTCGCATCCGTTTTTATAAGCAGAGTGAATTACGTTTGCTTCAATCATCAGGTTGTTATAAATGAACTCTGCACGGTATGTGTTGTTTGCAAGTATGCCGCCGACCTTTGCCGCAGCCATAATTACAACTTCGGGTTTTTCCGCTTCAAAAAAATCTTCCACTTCTTTTTGTCTCAGCAGATTAAGTTCCTCCGAACTTTTACAGAGAAGATTATCGTAATTTCTCGCTTCCAGTTCACGCTTAACTGCCGAGCCGACCATTCCAGTGTGCCCTGCAACGTATATTTTTTTATTCTGATATTTCGAATCGTTACTCATATAGAATTACATTCCGTAATAGACAGCAAAATGAAATTCGCTGACGGTTTTATCTGTGAACGATAAATCTTCCTGCTGAGTTGATGTTTTTGTGTACTGATAACGCAATCTTACAAATAATTCATGCAAAATTTCATACTTGATTGTAGTACCGAAGTAAGTGTAATTGGTGCGCAATCCAAAAAGGAAAGGCGGCTGCGGCTGTTTGTATTGGTCTTCCACTTTACCCTGTTCGCCTTTTCTTATGTAGCGACCCCAGAGAAAAACATCCAGTCCGCGCATAAACCTGTAACGCAGCGAAGCATAAACCTGATCGTTATTGTAGCCCATCCAGTGACCCATTACATAAGAATGGTTCTCGTAAGTTTGTGTCGGGATAAAATGACTGTAAACAAAAGGATAAATTTTTGTGTACTCAAGTGTGAGTGTGAGATTTTCCAAAGGCAAATCAACCGTGGACGCACCAAGAGTAAACCCTAACTGGTTACGCTGCTTTTCGGGATCGGTTAAACCGCCGAGTGTAATTTCATCGATAAAAAGCGTTCCGTAAAGATGTGTGTTCTTAATATGATTGCGTGAACTGACTGCAAAAAAGAATTGTGAGTTTGCACCGGCAGAATTTTTTTGATTGCTTAAATAATGATCGGCTAAGCGGAAGAACGACAACGGGAACAGGTACAGGAACTCGAGCTTGTCGCTGTAAACCACCGATTCTCCGATTGAAAGTTTCAATCCTTTAACTGGTCTGATAAAAAGAGTGTGAGATGCGAGATATTTATCCCTGTACTGAAAACGAACGGCTTCGGTTTCGGTGTTATAAAAACTCGCTGAATCGATTACGTCTGATGAAAGCCATGCATGAAAATAATTAAAGCCGAGCCAGTCGACAGGATAAATATCCAACCGTATAAAAGGAAATGAAGGTGCTTTTTGCGAAAGAACGAGCAATCCGTTTTCGGCGTAACCCCATTCGAAATATTCCTTGCCTGCCGCTAATGTTCCCCAGCTCCAGTTAGTTGCAATCGAACCTTTAAACTTACTGTATTCGATTTTTGTTTTGGAAAAATCGCTGATGTTTTCACTTGTTCGTGCAACCACTCCGGTAACGGGAGAGAACTCTTTTGTTTTATCAATTGTAGCTCCGGTTTCGGTGTTATCTCTGAAATCGAAACTGAAACCGAGCGCATCCGTTATGTATCCGAAAGTGTAAATACCGTTCCAAAGATGAGTACGCTTTGCATTATCGAGCGAACCGATTTCGTAGCCCAATATCAAACTCAAATTCATTTTGAATAAATCATCGCCGTAAGAAAAAAAGCGCCATCTATCTGCAGGGTCGCTTGAAAAATATTCGAGGTGCTTATCGGTTTTTTCATTATTGATGAATTGCAGTTCGTGGTAGTAATCTTTTTTATAAAACTGAAGGTCATCTCTTTCAACGCTTGTTAACTCACCGGAATTCTGTTCGGCTTCGATTAATTTTTCTGCAATATATTTTCTTGAGAGTGGACGAATCTCGTCGTTATATTCAATAACGCCTTTGGTGCTTAATCGTCTTAAGAACTGATATACATCTTTGTATAAAGGTTCGTAAACCACCTGCGAATAGGCGGTTGATGCAATGAAGAGAAAAGAAAATATGTATTTGATTATTCTTTTCTGCAAAAGATTACCCCTTCATGAATTCTTTGATTTTGTCAACTACGTAAACAAGCTGCTCATCGCTTAACTCGGGATAGATGGGCAATGCAAGCGAAGTGTTTCCTGCTTGCTCGGCTTTTGGAAAGTCGCCTTCTTTATATCCAAGGTCTGCAAAGCATTCCTGCAGATGGAACGGAACCGGATAATAAATTTCCGTGCTGATTTCATTCTCTGCAAGGAAGCGTTTCAACTCATCCCTTTTTTCAATACGAATTATATATTGATTGTAAATATGATAATTTGTTAAACCATCAACATCTTCATAAACAGCTTTCGGCAGAAGCACGCGGTTATTTTCGTCAAACTCCGTTCTGCCGGTTTCTTCCGCTAATCCCGCATCAATAAACAGTTGAGTGTAACGTGCGGCGTTTCTTCTTCTTCCTTCGGACCAGTCGTTTAAGTGCGGAAGCTTTACTCTTACCACTGCGGCTTGAATTGCATCGAGCCGGAAATTACCGCCGATAACTTTATGATAATATTTCGGCTCGCCGCCGTGCACTCTTTTTATACGAAGCATATGCTCGAGTTCATCGTCGTTTGTAACTACAAGCCCGCCGTCGCCGTAGCAGCCGAGATTCTTACTCGGGAAAAATGAATAGCAGCCAATATCACCTATTGTCCCAACGCATCTGCCGTCTTTGTACTGTGCACTTATTGCCTGCGCTCCGTCTTCAATAACAGCAAGGTTGTGCTTCTTTGCAATTTCCATTATGGGTTCCATATCGGCACTTTGTCCGTATAGATGAACAGGAATTATTGCGCGGGTTTTGGGTGTAATTTTCTTTTCAATTTCATTCGGGTCGATGTTTAAAGTAACCGGATCTATATCGGTAAAAACAGGCACGCCGTTTAATCTTGAAACAACTCCTGCGGTTGCAAAGAACGAGTAAGTCGGAACGATTACTTCATCACCGGGTTTCAAATCGATAGCCATTAAAGCCAAAAGCAAAGCATCTGTGCCCGATGAAACCCCGATAGCATGCTTACTTCCGAGAAATTCGCAGAATTCTTCTTCCATACTCTTTACTTCGGGTCCGAGTATGAAATATTGTGATTCCGCTACACGTAATATTGCATCGTCCAGTTCTTTTTTAAGTGATAAGTATTGCGGTTTGAGGTCGAGCAAAGGCACTTTCATATATCATCCGTAATTTTTTTTTGACGTAAAGTTAAAGAGTTTAAAAAGTAAAAACTAATACATATTAGTAGTTAAACGGGCTGGTAAATAAAATCCCTCTCAATTTCTTTAAATAGCTTTGCAGTTAAATCTTTTTCGGATACAATCGGGTTTTCCACTTTCCAGTCGATGTTTAATTCAGGATCGTTATAAAGAATTGCACGCTCGTCTTCCTTGCTGTAATACTCGGTACATTTATAAGAAAAGATTGCATCATCGGATAATACGGAAAAGCCATGTGCAAAACCGGGAGGTATCCATACCTGTATTTTGTTCTCTTCGGAAAGCTCAATTGCAAAATGCTTGCCGAATGTCGGGGAATCGAATCTTATGTCAACCGCAACATCCAGAACTTTTCCTTTTATTACCTGGCACAACTTGCCCTGTGCTTTATCGCCTACCTGGTAATGAAGTCCGCGGATAGTTCCCTTAACCGATTTCGAAATATTATCCTGAACAAAATCGGCATCGATACCAAATTCTTTATATCGTTGTTTATGATACAGTTCAAAGAAATATCCTCTGTCGTCACCGAATACATCCGGTTTAATAATTAATAATCCTTCAATGTTTGTTTTCTTTACTTCCATATTAAATGTATGATCCCATCGATTGTTCGCTTGATTCGTGCAGTATTTTTTCGAGGTATTCGCGGTAAAGTGATTTTGGCATGCTCTCCACCAGACTCTTATACTGCTCTTTGTTTATAAATTTTTTGTAATATGCTATCTCTTCGATGCACGCTACTTTTAATCCCTGCCTGTCTTCAATTACACCGAAAAAGTTCGATGCCTGTAACAATGCTTCGGGAGTTCCTGTATCGAGCCAGGCAACCCCGCGACCTATCTTTTCAACGTGCAGTTCATCCATCTCAAGATATTTTCTGTTTACATCTGTTATCTCCAACTCGCCGCGTGCCGACGGCGTAAGGTTTTTCGATATATCAATCACTTTGTTATCATAAATATACAATCCCGGTA
>JAJRSV010000379.1 GCA_024278655.1 Bacteroidota bacterium
CAACAATTGGACCACCATTTAACAGCGAAGATTTATTAACAACAAATCCTGTAGTACTAGCAAACGAACCGGCAATGGTAAAGTTATTTGTTCCAATATAAAGAGCATTAGCATCAACACCTAACGTTGGATAATCAGCAAATCGTGTATTGTCTCCGGCGGGACTTACTGTATTATGCTGAAAATAATAAAATGTAAAACTGGATGTTCCCGTAATTGTTGAACCATTACTTACTGCAATTAACACCCTATTGTTAAAGATAGCCACATTTATAATAACAATAAACCATCGTTGACTTAATCTATCGTATCTAATATGTGGATCGCTCGTACCAGAACCATTTCTAACAGAATTAAAAAAATTATCCGTAGTTGTATTAAGAGCACCTAGATTACCACTCTTATCAAACACTTTTATTCTACCGTTAACGGCAACTAATATCTGCGATGGACCAACATCTCCCATGCAATCGGGTGGAATAAATCCCGACTCAGAAGATTGGGCACCTAAAAATGTAACTCCTATTGTCTGTGGATTCAGAATAACAGTAGGTGCCTGGTGATTATCAGATGGTGGCGGCCATTGGGAAACTTCTAATCCCGGTGTTGGCGGTAAATCTTTTCTTGGTGATTCAAATTCGGGCTTTGGTTCTTTGTACTGAATAAGGGGAACTGAGTACTGTTCCCTATCCATAATCTCCTGAACTGTTTCAGTAATCCCATATCTTCCTATCCAAATTGAATCACTATTTATCCCTTCATCCTGAAATTCAACGCTGTTTTCAGGATATGGATTTATTATTAAACTGTTATGAAAGGTATTCGAATAAAGATTGTACTGAGAAAAACCAACGCTATTAAAATAAAAGCATAATGTTATAATAAAACAAAGAGCTTTCATAGAAACCCTGCCTCCTCATATCTACATAAAAAAAGGGCGAAAAATTACTTTCCGCCCTTTGATTATAAGATAATAATATATTCACTCTATTTCAACAAAATCATCTTTTTCGTTTTAATTTTGTTACCTGCTCTAAGCTCATAATAATACACTCCGCTTGCCAATGATGAAGCTTCGAATGTAACGGAATATTTAACTCCGGACTGTGCAAAATCATTGAATAGTGTTTGTACTTCTCTTCCGGTAATATCATAAACTTTTAACGTTGTTGTGCCCGTTTCATTAACAATAAATTCTATTGTAGTTGAAGGATTGAACGGGTTGGGATAGTTTTGCTCCAATACAAATTCGTCGGGAACAGTTGCGTTTCCATCCTCTACAGGAAGAGGAGTATCGGTCATCCAGACGCTTCTTCCGTGAGTAAAGGCAAATAGTTTTTTTGTTCCTGTTTGAAGTACTAACTCATCAACGGGAACGTAGGAAGGCATGCCCGAATTGAATAAAGTCCAACTCGAACCGTTATTCGTACTGCGGAAAACTCCGGCTTCGGTACCGATATAAAGTACAGTTGAAATATTCGGATCGATAACCAGCGAGTGAACCGGAATATCGGGCAGTGAACCTGAAATATCGGACCACGATGAACCCTGATTAGATGAGTACCAAATATGTTTACCAACGTTAGCATTGTTGTAACCGGAATAGCATACATAAATCCGGTTCTTGTTATTTAAATCGACTACTATCCTGCGGACCCAGGCACCGTTGTTATTTGGCGGAGTTATTTCGGTCCACGTATCCAAACCCGAAGCGGGATTAAGATCAGTACTCATAAATACTCTGCCGTCGGTTGTGCCTGCAAAGCCGAGATAGTTTGCAGATGATTTTACAACAGTAACAGCACTTACCTTTTTGCCGGATGAAAGAACATTACTCGATTGTGTCCAACTGCTTGCACCGTTTCCGGTAATCCAAACTTTATCGCTGCCGGCAATCAGAACATTTGAGTTCTCCGGATTCATAGCGAAAGGTGCAATGAATAAACATTTATTCGGATCACCAACATCACTTAACCCTGAAATTGCACTGCTCCAGTTATTTCCGCCGTCGGTGGTTTTTTCCATTTGCAGATAGACGTATTCTTCATAAGCAATGTTAGCATTCGTTTGATCCTGTGCCGAATAACCTCCGTCTCCGCCTTCAACCATAGTCCAATTAGTACCCGAACTGAATTTCTGATGCCCGTTATCCTGCGTGCCGCCGTAATAAGTAGTTCCGGTAGGATAAACGGCACCGCTGTAGAATTGAGTAATCTGCAAACCGTTATTCAGGTTCGTCCAGTTGTTACCGGCGTTAGTTGTTTTATAAATTCCACCGTCGTTACCGCTGTAAATAACGCCGTTATTATTACGATCAAAAACAATTGCATGATGATCGGCATGCACAACGGGAGTACCGTAAAACGGGTCCCAGTAAGTTAACTGGAACCAGCTCGATCCGCCGTCGGTAGATTTCATTAAGTCAACACCGCCGACATAAATGAAGTTGGAATTGAAAGGGTCAACGGCTATAACATTATCGTACCAGCCCTGTGTTCCTAAGAAAGACCTGTTGCCTGTTGATTGCAATAACGGTGGAGTTGATAATGCCGACCAGTTTTGTCCACTGTCGGTAGACTTATAAATTCCTTTCAATCCGTAATCCGGCGAACCGTAAACAGTTGATTCAATAACGGCATAAACAACCGAAGAATTATTCGGGTCCTGCGCCATTGAAATTCTGTTATAATTTGAAGAAGGCAAACCGGAAGTAATTTTAACCCAATTGCTGCCGCCGTTGGTTGTTCGATAAATTCCGCCCCAGGCACTTCCGTTTCTCTTTACCGCAAAAAGTATTACAGAGGAAGAAATCGGAATAACATCGGAGGGATTAAAATAGTTTGTTGCAAAATCGCTTGAACTTATTCTTGTCCAACTGGTTCCTCCATCTGTAGATTTATACAAACCACCATCCAACTGATAATCGCCCACACCGCCTTTACTATTATAAGCTTTGGTAACGGCATAAATATTACCGGAAGGATCGCTTCTTAATACTAATACATTTTTAAATTTCCATATATTCGAACCGACCGTACTCGGAAGTAATGTCCATGTATCACCAAAGTCCGTCGATTTATAAATTCCTCCGCCGTAAACAGCATCTATATTGCCCCATGCTTCGCCGGTTCCTGCATAAATTGTTGAACTTCCAACAAGCAGCATCGATGCAATTGCAATCGGGTCTTGCGTATCTAACTTAGGACTCCAGGAAACACCGCCGTTTGTTGTTTTCCAGATTCCGCCGCTTACCGAACCCACAACAATTTCGTTTGAGTTGGACGGATTAATTATAATTGATCGTATTCTGCCTCCGATATTGCCCGGACCAATTCCGACCCACGAAATGGAAGCTCCCTTTTTCAGTTTATTATTTGATACAAAATTTCTTTTGATAAAATCTATTGCTTTGCCTCTAACTTCGGGCAAATCAATATCGGTACGATTGCCGCTAAGCATTTCATATCTGTATTTTGCTGCAGCAAACGGATCATCACCCTTCCCCTGAGTCGATTCATGTGGTTTTCCGGAAATCGTTTCCGAAACCTGTTTGGTATGATTGAGCTTTTCCTGCAAAGAGTTAGTCAGGAAAAAAAATGCCGATACGGCGATTAGTATGAAAAGAATCCCCTGTGTAATTGAAGCAGTACGAGACTTTTTCATTGTACACTCACATTTTTGTTAATGAATACTTTTATTGCGGAATAACTGGAGAAGGAATTGAGCATCATTTTGAATTGAAGATAACTAATTACGGAAACTATTTCAACAATATCATTTTTCTTATAGCATTTTTAAATGGAGTAATCAATCGGTAATAATAAATTCCCGAAGCAATATCTCCGGCGATAAAAGTTATATGGTATATTTTTCCGGCTTCAGTAATATCGTTAAACAGCACCTCAACTTCGTTTCCCAATATATCGTAAACAATTAACCGTGCCTGTACACCTTCAGCCGTACTAAACCTTATAGTTGTTGAAGGATTAAAAGGGTTCGGATAATTTTGTTCCAGTATAAATTCATCCGGGAATGCACCTGCATCAACTTCAATAGGTTTGCTGTACTCGTAACTTCCGTCGTTATCAATTTGTTTTAATCTGTAAAGATACTTTCCGTATCGTATTTCTTTATCAACATACACATAATATTTTGGCGAGTTGCTGTTACCGTGTCCCTCAACAAATCCAATCTTTTCCCATGACGCGGCGTAGTCCGAAGGACGAAGCCGGTCAATCTCAAACCCGTAATTATTCAGTTCGGTCTGTGTTATCCAGTTAAGTCTTACACCTTCTTTTGTCACATTATATGTAAATGAAGAAAGTTCCACCGGCAAAGGATTCTGATAGATGTTCAGCGAATTAACTATTCCATATC
The DNA here is from genome assembly GCA_024278655.1 of Bacteroidota bacterium. Classification (GTDB taxonomy): domain Bacteria; phylum Bacteroidota; class Ignavibacteria; order Ignavibacteriales; family Ignavibacteriaceae; genus BMS3ABIN03. The sequence goes on from JAJRSV010000379.1 coordinate 4,378, forward strand.
CAAAAGTATTATCGAAACCGTTCTGCCCTTCATCCAAAGAATAATTTAACAAATATTGTTTTGCTTGCGAACCGGTAGAAACCTGGGCGTTACTCCAAACCTGTGCAATTATTCCGGTAACATGCGCTGTTGATGCCGAAGTGCCGTAAAATCTGTAAATCACAGCGTTTGGAATTCCAAAGCCACCGGCACCGGTTATTTTTGTTCCGTCAACGGCTACAATATCGGGCTTGTTTCTTGTAACTTCCCCGGGAAACTCAATAGTCGAAGGACCTAAAGATGAATACGGTTCAATAGTATTGGTTGCAGAATATTTTACCGCTCCTACGGTAATTACACTATCCAATGCGGCATGACCGAATATGGCATCGACTCCCGAAATATTATTGCTATAGTAATAACCCGAACCGAGATAAATAAAAACTTCCAGCTCCCTTCCACTTCCGCTGTACTTATTAACCACTATTGCAAAATCACCTGCTGTTGAACTGTTTGCGGTGTAACTGATAAACTCCAACGGATCTCCGGAACCGTTTTGATAATTTGTACTTTGTGCAACAAAAGAACCGCTTGAATAGCTGTACAGGTACAAATCGTAATCATTTCCGGAACTGCCGAACTTATCATTCCATTGTAATACCAACCTGACGTTTCCGCCCGCAGGTAAATTGAAATATAGGTACGGTGTATTGCTTGTTCCGTTACTAAAATCGTGCTGAGCGTACGTTCCGCTCAATCTATTGTACTCACCCTGATAATGCGATATGCTGTTGTTGCCTGCCGGAGTAATATACAGAATATCGTTTGTGCTCAGCAGTGAATCGATATGTTGTGCTACAATACCGTCTTCGAAAAACGGCTGGGTTATCCATGAAACGTCATCACAAATTATATTGCAGCCCGCATTAACAAGATCATCAATTGCGCTCATAAACGAGAGCACATCACTGCCATAATCATGAAAATATAACCCGGCGCCGGGAACCATATCGTAAATAGTTTCCAGCATAGCTGTTCCTTCATCACCGCCAACAGTATTGCTCAGAACAGTTAAGCCGTTTCCATCCGGCGGCAAATCGCCGGTTGTCTGCGAGGAAGAACGTGAATCCACTCCGTTGGAAATAACTCCTATTTTAATACCGCTACCGTTATCGCCGAAAAGATTTCTCACATCATAAGTCTGATGAATTGAATCCCCTTCCGACACCACGGAACCTGAGTGAAGCTGTGGGGAAAGAACCGTTCTTATTCTATACACTCCATTAAGTGAAGCTAATTGCCACAGGTTTTTTACTTTAACTATTATGGTTGCAATTCCGTAATCAAAATTTGAATTGATAACCGCCTCTGAAAATTCTGCAATTGTTTGCAAGTCAGCCGGCGAGTTAAAGTAAACATAAACTTTTACTGTTCCCTGCTGTATCTGCTCCTGTAGAGTTTTTCCGTATGTATACGGCTGAAACTGACCGGCATTTTCTAATGAGTTTATATATTCGGGAAGTGTTATGTTTAGCAGAAGGTAATCGGGATTTATTAAGGGCAGGAGTTCATAATTAATTTTTTGTTCCGTTACGGTTAACCCGGATTTAAAATTGCCGACATCAGGAAAGTGTGCCTTGCTTCTATTAATAATCAAATCATTTTGCTTTTTAGAGCTTATAAACTTTAATGATTCGTTTAATAGATTGCTTTGTGCAAAGTTAGATACGAAGAGTAAAACACTTAGCACAAACGTTAGACGTATGTTATTAATTTTAATACACATTTTAAATATCTATGCTGTTAAACATTATTATTCCTGCAGAGGATGACGCAGTGATGCGATGATAACCGGTTAGAATACAGTTATCCTCCGAGATAAAAGAATTTGATATTTGATTTTTTGGATGGTGCCTAAGGACGGTAAAACCTCAAGCTCATCTCACCTAATTCGGACGAAATAGTTCCAATAAGTATGCCAATTATGAGGGAATATTTGACTTCCCATAATCATTTAAAAAACAAGAAGTTAAGTGGGGGAAAGGTTAAAGAGGGCTTTTACTTTAACAGAAGCATCTTTCTCGAAAGATTGTAAATTTTTCCTGTAGCTGTTTCAATTGCCGTTAAACGATAAATATAAAAACCGCTGGGTAAGGTTATTTCCGCAGCAACAGGTTCGAATATAACCGAGTGCTTACCGGATGATTGGATTTCGTTGACAATCGATGTTACTATTTGTCCGCTTATGTTAAACAAATCAATAGTAACTGCAGCGTCGAACGGAATATTGTAATTGATTGTTGTTGAAGGATTGAAAGGATTTGGATAGTTTTGCCCGAGAATGAATTCACCGTTTAATTATCCGATATTCACTATAATTTGGTTTCTGCATTCTAATCTTATACTGCTATCTGATTGTTCGAATCCGGAATAATACTATTTTATAAATCAGCAATAAATTTTTATTTCAGCAAGAGCATCTTCCTTACGGCAGTGTTCACTTCACCCGAAGTGTTGCTTTTAACTTCCACATAATAAAAATAAACTCCCGATGAAAATCCCATAGCGTTCCAAACAATTTTATAAATACCCGCTTCTTGTTCAGTATTAGTTAAAGTCTTAACCTCTTCTCCAAGAGTACTGAATATTTTTACAACAACGCTGCTTTTTTCGGGCAACGTATATTTAATTGTTGTTGATGGATTAAACGGATTCGGATAGTTCTGCTCAACTGAAAACAAACCTGGCAGAATATCAACTTCTATTTCATCGGAATATTCAAAACTGCCATCGTTATCAATTTGTTTTAGTCTATAATAATATTTATCTGCGGTTTCAATATTCTTATCGGTAAAAGAATATATTTTAGGAGAGTTGCTGTTACCGTGTCCCTCCACGAAACCAATCTTTTCCCAATCGGCTATTTGTTCACCCTCCGCTTTTCTCTCAATCTCAAATCCGTAGTTATTAACTTCGGTTTCCGTACGCCATTTAAGCCGCACTTTATCTTTAACGAATGTTCCGGTAAAAGAAACAAGCTCAACCGGCAGCGGATTATTCGATGGACCATCTACTTGAAAATCATCAATAGCAACACCAGGAGACGTTACAGAGCCGTCGCTTTTAAAAACAAACCTGAATGATACATTCGAATTACCAGCTAAAGACGAAATATCGGTTGAGTATTCCGTCCAGGTAGAATTGTTCCCTGTAAAGTAAGGTTCATTTATTGGAAATGACGTAGCTTGAGATGTGTTTGCAAAATTATACCAGTTCGCAGATACGGCTCCCAAAATGTTCCAACTGCTACCCTTATTCGTTGAATACTCAACTCTGAAACCATCCCATTGATTTTCTGTATCGAAGCGACTCCAAAAGCGGATAGTATAAGTTCCGGCAGTGGCAAAATTATAAACCGGCGTGTAAAGAATTGAGTGTGAGTTGTTTACGTAATTACCGGTTAAACCGGTCACCCACGAATTTACACCGCTCTTGGTTCCGTTTTTCCCGGTAACCGATGAATTCCCTAACTCAAACGGTGTGCCGTTAACATTTTCTGTTGCAAAACTATTAAGATTGCTCTCAAAGTTTCCGCCATCAGCGGGCAGGTATGGTGTTCCACCGTAAGGTAATATATGAATGTAGTCGGTTTTTATTTGGGAATCGGCACCGCTGTTTATTGTCAACGTAACTGTAAACTTACTACTTGTGCTGTAAGACTTTTGTGGATTTTTCAGGATAGAATTATTCCCGTCGCCAAAATCCCACTGCCACGAAGTAGCTTTATAAGATGCATCGGTAAACTGAATGCTTTCACCAATGTATGTTATCAGTTTATCGGCACCGAACTGTGCAGTTGTTGTAGTAAATACATCACTCGAAAACAAACCCCTGCCATGTGTAGCGGCAATCACAAGATTATCAGAAGTTCTTATTTGGAGCATATCGGTTCGTACGTTTGCCAAACCGGTGTTCGATGCGCCCCAAAGAGTGCTGCTACCGTTCAGATTATCGGTAGACCAAACACCTAACTCGGTTGCAATCAACGCCTGACTGCTGCTGGTCGGATTGAATAATGCCCACCTAACCGGCATATCGGGTAAATTTCCTTCTACCGAAGTCCAGGTAGTTCCACCGTCGGTTGTTTCCCAAATGCTGTTAACGCCGTAATTAGAATAAGTTACGAGAAGATGATTATCATTACCGTTTTCCACAGCTATGCAGGAAACGTATCCACTTGGCATTCCGGCACCGCTGTTTATATACGTGCCAGTAAGTGATGATAAATGTGCATTATCAACTCTTACAACTCTGCCGTTACCAATTCCAAAGAAAACTCTGTTGTTTGTATTCGGTGAAACTGTAACTGCTGAAACTGTTCCTCCGCCAAAAGCAGAGACAGAACGGGAACTATAAGATGAACCGGATTGTGGATTGGACCAGTAAAGATATCTTCCTGCACTCCAGGCACCATAGAATCTGTTGTTGCTATTATCGTAATCTGTTGGATTAATAAATCTGCCGGTGTTTCCAAAGTTTATATTAGTAAATGTATTGCCACCGTCGGTTGATCTTCTGTAATTACTGTAAACATACGAAGTCCATTGGTATTGAGACTGGTCCTGGTCTATATGAGTGAATGCACCGTCACCGCCGGTAACTTCAACAGTGCTGTTTATCCCTTCGGTACTGAATTTATGTGAACCGTTATCCTGTGCGCCGGCAAGAAAATGATTCGACAAAGCGTCGGGATGCATTGCGCAAGCATAGAATTGAGTTGTGTTATAATTAAATTCTTTTCTCGAAATAGTCGGAACACCGGCAGTTCCGTTTGTAGTTCTGTAAATTCCACCGTCATTGCCAAAATAAATCACATCGGAATTGCCGGTTTCAAAAAGTATAATATGCTGATCGGCATGCACCTCCTGATAGCCGAATCCTCCGTACCAGTGCGATATCTGCGACCAGGTGTTTCCACTATTAGTTGATTTGAATAGATCAATTCCTCCAACATATAAAACATCACGATTGTTTGGATCAACTTCTATTGTTAAATCGTACCAAGCCTGACCGCGAGAAAAATCGGTTGCGGAAATATTTGTATCATCATCACTCGGTTCACTTCTGCTGGTCCAGGTAGTTCCTCCATTAGTAGTTCGTAAAATACCATTCACTACACTGCTGAGTTCTACGAGAGCATAAACATAATTTGCATCACTCTCAGCAGTTGCAAGCTCAATTCTATCGGCACTTATGGGAATGGTTAACGCAGACCCAAATGAAGCCCCATCACTTGTTGATTTATGAATAGAACCGCTTAGAGATGCGAAAACATCTCCATTCGCAGCTATTTCAATGTCATACGCAAAGTTACTGGCACCACTAAAACCCGAACCGAGAACTTTAGACCAAGTTGTTCCGCCGTCGGTTGAGCGTTGAACACCACCTGAACGGGTTGCAACCAAAACAGTACCTGAATTTGTAACAATAATTTTCTGGCAGTAATTAAAATTGGAACCAGTAGTACTCGAAAGTTGATTCCAGGTGCCACCTCCATCAGTAGATTTCCATACCCCGAAACCTCTTACTGCATCAGCATTATAATACCCTTCACCTGTAGCAAAGTAAAAAATATTAGTGTTAGACGGATCATAAGCGAGAGAAGTAATAGCAAGGTTTCCGAAAAAATCATCTACGGGCTGCCAGTTTGGTGATGATGCGGAAATGTTTGTTGTTTTCCATAATCCTCCGGCTACACCTGCCGAGTACACAGTATTTTTTGTCCCGTCATTTGGATCAACCATTATTGCACGGGTTCTCCCCCCTACATTATCGGGACCTCTTTCTACCCAATTTACATTAGTCAGGGGCCCATTAATTTTTGATAATGATTTTTTATACTCATATGCTGGAATTAACCGATCCTTAGGGACAAAACCCAATGCAGGGTCCTTCGTCATTTCAACTTCCTGCTGCATTGCAAGATCCATTCTATCTCTCTTGGATAGAGAGATAGATTTTTTAATCTTACCTTCGCGGTAAAAATCGGTGTTTGATTTTTGCACAAAGGAAAAAACAAAAAAACCGATAGTAAAACTTCCAATCAAAAAGAAAACTCTAATCAATATACACTCCTATCATAGTATTAGCTGAAAGGTAAATATAGGTTTAATAAAGAAAGTATCCACGTTAAAAAGATGGAACTTCACCTAATCAGCAACATTTTTCTGAATGAAATAAATTTATCAGCAGAGAGTTTGTAGAAATAAACGCCGCTTGGAAACCCTTTTGCAATAAAATTGTAACTATATCTTCCGGGTTCAAGCGTCCCGCTGAATAATGTCCCGACTTTCTCTCCGAGCATATTGTATACTTCCAGCTGCAAAGTAGATGCGACAGGTATGCTGAAATTGATAATAGTAGAAGGATTAAAAGGATTGGGATAATTTTGTTCTAATACAAATTTTTCCGGTATTGTTCCTATCGTTAATTCTATAGCTTCAGTGTATTCGTAGCTGCCGTCATTGTCTATTTGTTTTAAGCGGTATCTATAAGTTCCGTACGTAACTGCGTTATCCGTAAATGAATAATATTTTGGTGAATTGCTGTTTCCGTGTCCCTCAACAAATCCAATCTTTTCCCATTCATCATTATTATTCCCCCCTTTGGGGGGATTAAGGGGGGCTGCTCTTTCAATCTCAAAACCATAATTATTAACTTCGGTTTGAGTAACCCAGTTAAGCTGAACGTTATTGTTTTCTATCTGGTAAGTAAAGGATGAGAGTTCAACGGGAAGAGGAAAAGAAGGAGCTATAAAAAAATTGAAAGTGGAAACAGTAGTGAAGTCAGGATTATATCCCAAATCATTTGTTAAAGAAACATCTTCAGGAAGGGTTTCATTTGAAAACAAACCGTCACTAGCGACAATTGCGGCAAAAACATTATTTAGAGTTGATGAGGAGCTAATACCTGGTAATTCAGATAATGGAATCAAAACTTCGAAGCCGTAATTATCATTATCTAAATTATCGAATGCAAACTCGATCGAATTTGCATGAAGTACTGTAGTTGCATCACCCCACTGCGAGTCTGTTGATGGTCCGGTTAACGATATTCCAGTAATACCACAGTTACCTAAATAAACTTTTTGGTCTAATTGCACTAAGCCGGAAGTAAAATATCTGTATATATCGAAATAACAGTTTGACCCCGAACCAGGATTAATAGCCAGACAAAAATCTGCCTCTGTATCTAATTTGAAATTGGGATTATAATCAAACAATCCTTGCCCACCTGCTGAATTGCCTGCAGTTAATCCGTTATAGTTATCAAAATCTAGCCAAAGAGCAATTACATCACTAGTGGTTGTATTTAATTTACACTCTAAGAAAAGATAAAAATTAACACCGCTCACTTTAGAATAAATTCTTCTAACTTCAATTGAATTACCAAATGAGTTATTATTCGGCGTAGCAGTTCCTCCTAGTAAAGTATAACCTTCCGTTATACCCCTATTGCCATCGATTGTTTGAGCAGTTGCAAAAAAACCTAAAACAATTATTAATATTAAAATAATCTTTTTCATATTTACTTGAAGCTTACTTTACGAGCATCATTTTTTTAACGACAACATTATCAGCAGTTTGGAGTTTATAGAGGTAAATTCCGCTTGCCAAATCGCTTCCGTTAAACTCAACTTCGTAAATTCTTCCGCCATCCATTGTTCCGCTGAAGAGTTCTGCGACTTCTTTACCGAGTGCATTATAAACCTTAAGCGTTCCCTTCGTTTGTTCTGCCGAAGCGAATTTTATTTTTGTGGAAGGATTAAAAGGATTCGGATAGTTCTGCTCCAA